>DASTCF010000172.1:0-15696 GCA_035711365.1 Gemmatimonadales bacterium | reverse complement strand
TTCGCCCAGGCCGGCAGTGCCGTGGATCTCGAGCCGACGATCGGCGCCGTCCAACTCAAGGACTGGAGTTTCGGCAACGCGTTCACCCAGTTCGAACGGGGCGGCCTGCTCGGACGGCTGTTCTTCAACTGGAATGACTCCGGCGAGTCCTTCTCGTTGTGGGCCGCTAGGCCCTTAGAGGATCATTCCAATGTGCTGGCCGGTCAGATTCAGCACGCCCGCGCGCTGGGCGGGGGCTCGACGATCCAGTACGGGGCCGACTTCCGCCGGACCGATCCCCGCACCAACGGGACGATTCACGGCCGGAACGAGGACCGGGACGTCGTGAGCGAGATGGGCGCCTACGTGCTCGGAACCATCCCGCTGAGCCGGCAACTCGAGCTGAGCGCGGCGCTCCGCGGGGACTACCACGACCGGATCGACGGAGTCGGCGTCTCTCCGCGGCTTGGACTCGTCTTCAAACCGAGCGAGACGCAGGCCCTGCGCGTGACCTACGGCCGCGGCTTTGCGACACCGGATGCGAACGACCTGTTCGCGGACCTGTTCGTCGAGACCGCAGCGTGGTACGACGTTCGGGTGAGCGGCATGCCTCGGGAGGGGTATCAGTTTTCGCGCGACTGTGGCGGCCTCTGCATGCGGTCTCCCATGACGACAAACCCCGATTCCCTCCGGTCGTCAGATGCGAGCGGCCTGTGGCCGGCCGCCGTGCAGCTGATTCTCGACAGTCTCGGGCAGGATCTGTCGGGCATCCCCGCCCCGACCGCGACCGATGTCGGCTCCTACCTGGCCACGCTCGACGGCCTGGTGGATCCCGCGGAGATCGAGGATTACGATCCCGAGAGACGGAGCACCACTGATGCACTCGAACTGGGATACAAGGCGCTTCTCGGCGACCGCTTCCGGGTCGGCGTAGACTTCACCGTGTCCTTCGTGCACGATTTCTTTGGCCCCGGCGTCGTCGGCACACCATTCGCGTTTCTCGAATCTTCGAGCCTCGAGGCCTACCTCGCGCAGTTCATGCCAGCGGCGGATGCGGCCGTACTCGCAGATACGCTCTCCCAGATCCCGCTCGGTGTTGTCAATCCACTGAATTCGCCGGATCCGAACGACGTCCTCATCCTGCGCCACCAGGGCGGGGAGTTCACGCGCCTCGGCGTGGATCTCGATCTCGAGTATGCCCTCTCGGATCGGCTGACGATCGGCGGCACGTATTCGTGGGTCAATCGGGATTCGATCGGTTCGGCCGGCGGTTCGGACGAGGCCGTGCTGAGCGCGCCGCGGAACAAAGGGGCGCTGAGCGCCACCTATCGCAACCGGGTCGCGGGCTGGTCGGTGTGGGGACAGGGGGTGGCAGTGGAGTCCTACCCGGTACAGTCCGGACGGTTCACGGGCCGGATCCCGTCCTACGCGGTGCTCGACCTGGGTGGAGAGGTGCGCGTCGCCCGGCGGCCGGAATTGGGACTCGCCCTCTCGGTGACGAACCTGTTTGACAACCGGCACCAGGAATACATCGGGGCACCGGAGATCGGACGGCTTCTGGTGGCGCGGCTCCGCGCGCGGATTTGAGTGGCGAGACCCTCCCCCGGATTGACGGGTCTCGATGAACAGGGTATCTCATAAGTGGATGTCGTATCCAGTCTTCAGCAGGGAACACGATGCGCCGACTGTCTTCCGCCCCCACGGCACCGGTCATCCTGGTCCCGCCTCCCGGTCCGGACCATTATCCCGGCCCGGTGCGACGGCGGCGCTTGGGGAGGACCGTGCTGGTCATGGTACTCGTGGGCGCCGGACTGGCCGTGTTCGGACGCTCCCAGCTCGCGTACTCCCCCGGTAGTGAGTCCTCGCTTCCAAGCAAGAAGGAAGGCCTCGGGCTCCCGCAGCCAGGCCCCGCGACTACCTCGGTCGTCGCTCCCGATTCAATCGCCGTAACCGACAGCTCCAGAATAACTTCGCGCCACGACTCAGTGCAGGAACCTGCACCGGTGCCTCGGGAAGTGAGCGTTGACTCACGCCCTATTGTGAAGCGCCAAGTGAGTCGGGAGGAGCCCGCACCGATCCAGTCTGAGCGCCCCGCCCAGAGTGAGCAGGTCGTGGCTGCGCCCGTCGTTCAGCAGCTCCAGACCGCCGCGATCAGTCCGCCCCCGGTTCTCACACAGCCTCCTGCAGGTGGTACGGCGGCCGGCGCGGCGCTGGGAACGGCCGCCGCCGCACCTCCCCCTGCTGCCCAGCCTGTGATGGACGAGGCCAAGATCGCTGCGGCGCGCCTGGCTGCGGCCGACGGGGCACTGAACAGCCTGCTCGGAGCCTTCGTCACCAGCGTGAACGTGGGTGGGGATAACGGAGTTGCCAGCCTGCGCACCCTGCTGGCGGCGCCGTCGGATCCGTTGAGCGGTGATTTCCTCGGCCTTGTGAAGGACGGGAAGCCGACTGCAGCCCCGATATCGTCTGCGGCGACCCAACTGCGCGACGAGTATGCCGAGCGCGATGTCACGCTGGCACTGCGGTGGCGAGGCGATTTCGGCGTGTCACGAGTCGGCCAGGTCCGGGTGCGGGTGATTGCCCGGCACTCCGACGCGACCTGGTACCCGGTGGGAGTGCGACTGCTCTCCAAGCCCCCGCGCTGACGGACCGCAACCATCCACTCCCACCGGCGATGCGCATGACGCCTCGAGTTGTGATCGCTATGGCGGTGCTTGTGCTGATTGCCCGTCCGGCCGCCGGGCAATCGCGCCAGTATTTCTCGATCCAAGGCTCCGGGGCGTGGATCCTGCCGGCCCAGGAACCCGCGGGGTTTCAATCGGATGTCCGTCTCGGCTACGACGTACAATTCCGCTACACGCCCTCACGCTTCAGTGTGGGCATCGGGTACCAGCGGAGTACGATCCTTACGTCGTCGGACCCGGATGTCTCGGCCGCGCTCGAAGTCCTGTTCATAGAGCCGCGGTACGTCTACTGGGCGAGTGGCGCCGCGGCAATGTACGTCGCCGGGCGGGGGGGCGCGGGTCGCTACGTCTGCGATCCCGACCGCTGTGCCGACGCGACGAATGCGGTGGCGGGCGGCGGCCTGGGCGTCCTCTTCAAGCTGGGGGGCCCGTTTGCGCTGGATCTGGGAGGGCAGTATTTCGCGGTCTTCGAGGAAAATGTTCGCTCCGACTACTTCACGGTCCGGCTCGGGCTTGGGGTCGGCCTTTAGCCGACGGTTCCTCATCCGGACGCTGACGGCGCTTCTCCCCGCGGCAGGCATCGCCTGCGGCGGGGGAGAGGATTCGTGCAACTCGGCGACCGAGCCGCTCATCGTCGCCTCGGTCGATGTGGCGCCCGAGAGCGGAGAGGTGCTGGTCGGGCGCACCCTGCAAATGCAGGCGATGCCGCGCACGGCCTGCGGCAACCTCGTGGCAGGCGCGAACGTCACCTGGTCCTCCGCGGCGCAATCCATCGCCTCCGTCAGCCCCACCGGACTCGTCACCGGGAATGCTCCCGGGACCGTCACCATCGCCGCGCTGTCCGAAGGGAAGGTCGGCACCTCCCAGGTGACGGTGAACGGGATTCCCGTCGCGACCGTCACTGTCAGCCCGCTCGAAGCGACTCTGCAGGTGGGCGGCACGATCCAGCTCCAGGCCACGCTCCGTGACGGGGACGGCAACGTGCTGGAGGGTCCGATCGTGACCTGGCTCAGCGCTGACACCGCCAAGGTGCAGGTCTCCTCCACCGGGCAGGTCACCGCACGGCGGATCGGCGGGCCGGTCACGGTCACCGCCACCTCCCAGGGCAAGAGCGGCAGCTCGGCGATCACGGTCGAGACCGGCCCTCCGCAGCAGCTGCTTTACAGCCGCCAGCCTGCCGATGGAGTGGCCGGTCAGGTCCTGAGCCCCGCAATCGAGCTGACCGTCGTGGATCAGAACGGCGATCCGGTGACGACCGAGACGGGTACCGTGACGATTGCCCTCGGGGACAACCCGGGCGGAGCCACGCTCGGGGGTACGACCACCGTGGCGCTCACCAACGGCGTCGCCACCTTCGCCGACCTCACATTGAACCGCACCGGCAGCGGGTACACGCTGGTCGCGACCTACGCCTCACTGTCCGACGCGACGAGCGCCGGCTTCAGCATCGTCGCCGGTCCCACGACGGCGCTGGAATGGGAGGTCCAACCGGGTGACGCGAAGGCCGGGCAGCCGATCTCACCGGCCATTCAGGTGAGCCTGCGGGACGCGCTCGGCAACCTCGCAGAGTCAGACGACCGGCCCGTGACCCTGGACATCGAGACCGGCCCCGTCGGCGCCCATATCCTCGGCCTCACGACGGTGCAGGCGGCGGGCGGCATCGCCGTCTTTGAGGGGGTCGCGTTCGACTCGACCGGCACGTACACGCTCCGCGCCACGGCCACCGGACTGCCGGTCATCGTCAGCGACCCGTTCCAGATCGGGGTCGGTCCGCCGGGCACCCTCACGTTCATCACCCAGCCGTCCACGACCCCGGCGTTCCAGCACATCACGCCGGCACCGGAGGTGCTGGTGACGGACGCGTTCGGCCACGTGGTGACCGGGCAGAATGTGACCATCACGATGGCGCTGGGGAACAACCCGACCGGCGCGACCCTGAGCGGGGACAAGACGCGCAGTACTGGAGACGATGGGATCGCGACCTTCCCCGACCTCGAGCTCAACCGGGCGGGGTCGGGCTACACCCTGGTGGCGAGCCTCGACGGCGTCCCGTCCGTCACGAGCGCACCGTTCGATGTCACCAGCCGGACAGCAGTGGCGCTCCGCGTAGAGACCCAGCCGAGCAACGTCGCCGCCGGGGCAGCGATCTCGCCAAGCGTGCAGGTGAGCGTCCTCGACGACCTCGGCAACATCATCGGGACCGACACGCGGGACATCACGATCGCCATCAACACCGGGCCGGGGGGGGCCGTGCTCGGCGGAACCAAGACGGTCGCGGCGGTGGGCGGTATCGCAACCTTTTCCAGCCTCACGCTCGACACCGTGGGCACCTTCACGCTGATCGGGTCCACCGGTGGGCTGCCAACGGTGGCCACCAGTTCATTCGTGGTCTCCCCCGGCCCGGCGGACAGCATGTTCTTCAATGTGCAGCCCACGACGACGGAGGATCACTTCATTATCACGCCCACGCCACAGGTGCGCCTGATCGACCGGTTTGGCAACCTCGTGCTGGAGCCGGGGAGGACCGTGTCGCTCCGGATCGGACTGAACCCCAGTGGCGGGACGCTGAGCGGCGACACCAACGATGGAACCAATGACAACGGGATCGCCGCCTTCCCGGGGCTCAGCATTGATCGCGCGGGTCAGGACTACACCTTCATCGCCAGCTCCACGGGCCTCAAGGAGACGGAGAGCCGGAAATTCAGGATCAAGTAAGGCGGGTCAGCGGGCGGTGACGTTATGACGGACCTGCCGCCCGGGGCATCAGGACGAAGGAATCGTCTCCCATCCGGAACGTGACACGCCGTGGATGCCCATCCGCAGCCAAATCGAAGGTGAGCGTTGCGGCGGTGGCGCTCAGTGCGAATTCGGTCGGCGAGCGCGCGACCAAGGGCTGGCTGCGGCCCTCGGGCAAGCCGAGCCGGAGTCGGTTGCCCTCCCGCGAAATCGTGAACGCCTCCCCGGCATCGGTCGCGTAAACCCCGACGAGTCGGTCAAGCAGTGAATCTTCCAGGGGAACCGCCGCCGGAAGGGCAGGTGGCGATGCCATGGAATCCGATAGCTCCCGCACCCAGATGTTCCGATAGCGCACGGGATTCCCGTGGTCCTGCAGCCCGATGGATCCGCGCGCCGGCCCCGCTGCATACGGCTCCGCCTGCAGCCAGTTGGTCGGTCCCCAGAGCGCCACGTCATCCTGGACGAGGATGCCATTGTGGACCACGGTGAGTCGTGCGGGAGCGAGCAATGCTCCCGCGGGGTCGAATCGAGGCCGTCGGAAGACGATGTCATACGTTTGCCACTCGCCCGGCGGCAGGGAGGCGTTCGCGAGCGGAGGATACTGGCCGTACACGGCGGCCGCCTGGCCGTCGGCGTAGGTCTCGTTGTGATAGGAGTCGAGCACCTGCACCTCGTACTCCTCCATCAGGTACACCCCGCTATTGCCGCGCCCCTGGCCCGTATCCTTCGGGGGAACCGGCGCCGCCCATTCCACATGAAGCTGCACGTCGCCGAATTTCTGCCGGGTGAAGACGTATCCGGCGCCTGCAACGGCCTCCATCGCTCCACCGCGAACCCTCCAGCCGGCCGGCCCGCCGGCGCGGTTGCGCCACCCGGTCAGCGAGGTGCCATCGAACAGTACGACGGCATCGGCGGGCGCAGGGACCGGACGTTCGAGCCTCGCCGGGGTCACGACGGGCGGATGCGGCCGCGCCGGATCGTGCGCGCGCCAGCCTGACCCCCCCGGCACAACCTCCACGACGATCTCGATCTCGACGGCGATATTCAGCGGCAGCGAGGCGACGCCCACCGCGGATCGCGCATGCCGGCCCCGCTCGCCGAACACCGCAACCAGCAGGTCGGACGCGCCGTTGATCACGCGCGGGTGCTGGGTGAAATCGTCCGTCGCATTCACCATGCCCAGCACCTTCACCACCCGCTGGACCCGGCTCAGTTCGCCCAGTTCCGCCTTGAGGGTCGCCAGCAGGCAGAGCGCGGTGAGGCGCGCGGCCGCGGCGCCCTGCTCTACGGTGAGATCGCGGCCGACCTTTCCCGTCGCGCCAGGCGCTGTCAAATCGCAGGGCCCGTGGCCCGCCAGGAACAGCAGGTTCCCCGCTCGCGTGACCTCGACATAGTTGGCGACGGGCCTGGGTGGCGCCGGAAGCGTCAGCCCCAGCGCCGCGAGCCGTGTTTCAGGGGTTTCCCCTCCCTGGGCGTGGAGGGGCGACGCGGCCGTGAAGAGATACACGGCGGCCACCGCGAATTGTTTCATGTGAGGTTCAGCTTTCTGAGCAGTTCGGTGAATCGCGGATGTTTCTGGAGTGGGACGAACAGGAATGACCCCTTGACGCCGTACGCTCCGCCGGACCGTTCCGCGACGGCCTGCTCGAGACAGTCAATCGCCTTTTCGTGTTCTCCAAGCCCGGTGTACACGTAGGCGAAATAGTACGGAGTGACGGGCCACTTGAGCGACCGCTCCTCGAGGCGACGCAGGACATCACGCGCCTCCTCGGCTCGTCCGAGCATGCCATAGGCCTCGCCGAGCTGGGCCAGGAACATCGCGTCATCATGGGTGAGCGAGGCCGCTTCCTTGAGTTCGGCGAGCCCCTCCTCACCCCTGCCGAGCAGGATGTACGCCCAGCCGAGGGTGGCGCGACCTCTTCCGTACTGCGGATCGAGCTCGACGCCGCGCTGCGCCGCCACCAGGGCCTCGTCGTACCTGCCGGCCCGCAGCAGTTCCGAGGCCAGATCCGATCGATGCGACAGCGGATCGAGCTCCTGGGCGCGGGCCACCAGTGCGATGGCCTCGTCATGACGACCCAGCGCCGAAAGCAGGCGGCCGTAGAGATCATATGCATCCGCGTTCCCGGGATTCAGCTCGAGGGCACGCCGGAATTCCGACTCGGCGCCGCTCCAGTCGAAGTCTCGGACGTACTTGAGAAAGCCCAGCACGCAATGCGCCTCGCCCAGGGCGCTGTCCAGGCCGAGCGCGGTGGACACCGACTCCCGGGCCAGGGCGAACGCTTGCTCGGGATGGAGAAAGCCCACGCCGGAAGCGAGCGCGATTTCCGTGTACGCCTGGGCAAGGTCGGCGTGGACCAGGGCGTAGCCCGGGTCCCGCTGGATGGCCCGCTTGAAATACTCGATGGCCTGCCGGAGACCCTCGGCCGAGTGCCGGACAAACCAGTGCCGCCCCTGGAGGTATAGCTGGTAGGCCTGGAGATCCCGAGTCGGTTCCCGGTGGATCCGGGACTCCTCGTCCGGGGACAGCTCCGCTCGAAGTGCCGCGGCGATCCGCAGCGCGACGTCGGATTGAATCGCGAAGATATCCGTCAATTCCCTGTCATACGTGTCCGCCCAGAGGTGCTGGTCGGTTTCGGCGTCGATGAGCTGCGCCACGATCCGCACACGGCCCGAGGCCCGCCGGACGCTTCCCTCCAGCAGCGTCGCTGCCGAAAGCATGGCGCCGATTTCACGCAGGCTCTGGCTACGCTGCTTGAACTGCATCACCGAGGTGCGCGAGATCACTTTGAGGGCGCGGATCTTCGAGAGTTGGGCGATGACGTCCTCGGTGACTCCGTCGGCGAAATACTCGTTCTCCGGATCGGCGCTCAGGTTGAGAAATGGCAGCACGGCGACAGATCTTTGCGCCGCGCGGGCCACCGCGGGACTGGTCAGTGCGTCGGCAAACGCGGCGACTGACGGGAACCGGTCGGCGGGGACCTTGGCGAGGGCGGTCCGGATCGCCCGTTCGACGGCTTCCGGCACATTCTCCCGCACCGTACGAATCCGCGGCACCGTATCGATCGCCTTCCGCGCCTGAATCGCCTGCGCCGACGCCCCGGTGAACGGGGGATTGCCCGCCAACATCTCGTACAGCACGCAGCCCAGGGAGTAGATGTCGCTCCGAGCGTCGACCGTTTCCCCGGCCGCCTGCTCCGGGCTCATGTAGGCCGGTGTTCCGACCGCAAATCCGGGTTCGGTGAGCTTGCCGCCCACCACCGCCTCGAGGGCGCAGGCGATCCCGAAATCGCTCACCACCGGATGGCCGGCCTGAAGCAGGATGTTCTCCGGCTTGATGTCCCGGTGTACGATCCCCAGGCCATGGGCGTAGGCAAGTGCATCGGCCACTTCGCGGGTGATCTGTAGTGCGGTGTCGAGCGGAAGCTGCTTTTCAGCGACCAGACGGTCGCGGAGGGATTCGCCCGTGATGTACGGCATGACGAAGTACAGGAATCCCGGCGCCTGGCCCCCGTCGGGGTGGGCGTCGCCTGAGTCGTACAGCGGGAGGATATTGGGGTGGCTCAGCTGGGCGGCAATTTCAATTTCGCGGAGGAAGCGCGCCGATCCGATCGCCCGCACCACTTCCGGGCGCAGCACCTTTACCGCGACCCGCCGGCGATGCTTCAGGTCCTCCGCCAGGAAGACCACCGCCATCCCACCGTGCCCGAGCTCACGCTCGAGCCGGTAGCGGCCGGCGAGGGCCGATCGGAGACGTTCCACTTCGTCGGGTTGCATAGGCGTCCAGCATCGCTCCGCGAATCGGGGCCAGCGCCATACACGATACGCCGGTCAGTCCCGAATCGCGAGCGCCAGGCTGCGCATTGTAGTCGCGGCACCTCGGCGAGACTATTCTGCGGCGCGCAGGTGTCCTGCGCACGCGGTCGCACGCTCGATCAGCAGGGAGCGCTCACGGGCGTTTCGCGTGAGCGATGCCGCGCGCTTGAATTCCTCCTGTGCCTCCTCGAATCGCCCGAGCTTGGCCAGGAGGTCGCCGCGCACGCTCGGCAGCAGATGATAGCCCTTGAGCGACGGCTCCGTTGTCAGCCTCTCGACGAGTTCCAGGCCCGCGGCCGGCCCGAACGCCATCCCGACGGCGACTGCCCGATTCAGTTCCACAACAGGAGATGGTGTGAGTTGCGCCAAAGCGTCGTACAACGCCGCGATGCGCACCCAGTCCGTGTCCTCCGCCGCGTGCGCCCGGGCGTGGCACGCCGCAATCGCGGCCTGGAGCGCGTAGGGACCTAGCGCGCCGCCAAGTGCCTCGGCGCGCTCCAATGCCGCGAGCCCACGCCGTATGAGCAGATGGTCCCACCGCGTGCGATCCTGGTCGAGCAGCAGCACGGGTTCGCCTGCGGGGCCGACGCGCGCGCCCGAGCGTGAGGCCTGGATTTCCATCAGCGCCACGAGCCCGTGGACCTCCGGCTCCTCAGGAGCGAGCTCCGCCAGGATCCGGCCGAGGCGGAGCGCCTCCTCGCACAGCGCCGGCCGCATCCAGTCGTCACCGGCAGTCGCCGAGTAGCCCTCGTTGAACACCAGATAAATGACGCCGAGGACCGACGAAAGGCGGGTGGAGAGCTGGGCCCCGCGCGGCATCTCGAAGGGCACCCGTGCCTCGGCGAGGGTCCGCTTCGCGCGGACGATGCGCTGGGCGATGGTCGGCTCCGGGACGAGGAAGGCCCGTGCGATTTCCACGGTGGTGAGCCCGCCGAGCAGGCGGAGCGTGAGCGCGACGCGCGCCTCGGTGGAGAGCACGGGATGGCAGGCAATGAACATCAGGCGAAGCAGGTCGTCGCCCACTTCATCGTCGATCGCCGCGTCGAGGTCCGGCTCCGACCGCCCGAGCTGGGCCTCCAGCTCGTACCCGATCTGGGATTCCTTGCGCTCGGCCAGAGCCCTCCGGCGCAGCAGATCGATCGCCCGGCGCTTGGCGACGGCCATGAGCCAGGCGCCCGGCTTGTCCGGCACGCCCGACGCCGGCCACCGCTCGAAGGCGGCGACCAGCGCGTCCTGGGCGAGATCTTCGGCGAGCCCGACGTCCCGCACGAGCCGGGTGAGTCCGGCGATGAGCCTTGGCGACTCGATGCGCCAGACGGCATCGATCGCCTTATGCGTATCGGGCCTGGTCACGGCCTCAGCGCTGTCCGGACTTCGCCTGCATCTCCGGGAAGTGGGCCGCGGCCTCCTGCACGTCGGGAGGGAAGTCCGCGAACTCCTGCACCTGGCGAATCTCGATCACCTCGTTGTCCGAGCCCGGGCAGCGCGACGCCCATTGAATCGCCTCTTCCTTCGATTTCACCTGGATCATCCAGTAGCCGCCGAGCACTTCCTTCGCCTCCGCGAAGGGGCCGTCGGTCACCTTCGGCTTGCCGCCAGCAAATGACACCCGCGCGCCCATCGACGGCGGGTGGAGGCCGTCGAGGGCGAGCAGAATACCCGCCTTCTGCAAGGATTCGTTGTACTTCATCATTGCCGCCACCGCCTTGGCGTCCGGCATGGTGCCCGGCGCGGCGCTCTCGTACCCTTTCGGGATCATCAGCATCATGAATCGCACAGGGGGATCTCCACGGATGGGGTCGGAGCGGGGGATCCGGATGGATTAGACCGGGTGCGGCCCCTCGCTCTACCGATTGCGTCGAACGAGGGGCCGCAACATCGACACGGCTAGTGCTTCGCCGCCACTTGAGCCCGGAGCCGCTCTTCCTGCGCCCGGAGTTCGGGCGTGAGGGCGGGGCCGAAGTCGTCCGCCTCGAAGACCTGGCGGATTTCGACCTCCCCCTCCTGGAACGGGGCGCGCTTGAGCCAGGCGATCGCCTCGTCCTTCGACTTCGCCTGGATCAGCCAGAACCCGGCGACCAGCTCCTTCGTTTCGGCGAAGGGCCCGTCGATCACCGTTCGCTTCGTTCCGGCGTACCGGATCCGGGCACCCTTGGAGCTCGGCTGCAGCCCCTCGCCCGCGAGCATCGCGTCGGCCTTGGCCAGCTCTTCGTTGAACTTGCCCATTTCGGCAAGCATCTGCTCATCGGGGAGGACGCCGGCCTCCGAGTCCTTCGTCGCCTTCACCAGGATCATGAATCGCATGGGAGTATCCTCGCTGATGCCTGTTCTGAAATCCCGTCTCCGGCAGGTCGAGGCCGGACGGACCCGCATTTACCTGTACGTCGAACGAGGAGTGGTCAAATCGACACGCAGACGGGACACCCCAAGACGGCGGAAACCGTCACACAAGGCGACCGATTCCGGGAATCCGTGCATCGGAGGCCTAACGCCAGGTATGGACAGCACTTACACAGCAGTGCCGACTCAGCGAGCGACGACCTTGCCATCCTTCATGACGAAGCTGATCTGCTTGAGCGTCTGAATGTTGGTCAGCGGATTGTCAGGCGTCGCGATCAGGTCGGCGTACTGCCCCACCTTGAGCGCACCCCGCACGTCGTCGACCCCCAGTAGCCGCGTGGCACTGGTAGTCATCGCCTTGAGGATGACCGGGGCCGGGATCCCGGCTTCCACCCACGGATCGATCCCGCTGATCGCATCCTCACCGCGGGTCGTGCCCGGCTTCAAGTCGGTGGCATCGGTACCATAGACCAGCAACACGCCCACCTTGTACGCCCGACGGAGCCGGTCCACCCACTGCCGGTGGTAGGCGGTAGTGTCTCCGTTGGCGAGGTATTCCGTGCCGACCAGCGCCACCCCGTTCTTTTTGGCGAGTTGCAGGTCGGCGTCGGTCATGTCGAAGCCGTGCTCGATGGACGCGACCCCGGCCGCCGCCGCGTTGTGCGCCCCCGGCTCGGTCCACGCGTGCGCGGCGAGCTTCATTCCCGCGCCTGCTGCCTGGGCCTTGATGAATTCGATGTCCTCGACCGAGTAGATGTAGCGCTGGTCGTCCACCACGATCTTGATCACCGTCGCGCCGTAGTGTGCGTTCTCGCGCACGGCCTTGATCATCTCGTCCCGTGTGTCCGCGAAGTAGTACTCCGGTTCGGCCAGATCGGGCTTGTCCGGCTGCAGGTGGAACTGCCCCCCGTAGGGCGCGATGATCCGCCCCGCCGTGATCAGGGTCGGCCCGACGATCCACCCCCGTTGAATCGCCCGCCGTACCTGGACGCAGGCGTACCGTCCTTCATTCCCGACGTCGCGCACGGTGGTGAAGCCCGCCTGCAGCATCGTGCGGGCGTTGATCACTCCCTCGATCGCACGCAGCGCGTCCGGGTCCCTCAGCGTCGTGTAGTAATAGCTGCCGGCATCCCGTTCGGCCTGGACGGCCATGCACAAGTGCGTGTGGGCGTCGACCAGACCGGGAGAGATGGTCGCGCGGGAGAGATCGATGACCTCGGCGCCGGCGGGAATCGCCACGTTGCCGCCGATCGCCGTGATCTTTCCCTGCTCGATGAGGATCACCTGATTCTCGACGGACGTGCCGGCATCCGGGTCCACCACCCGTCCGGCACGAATCGCGCTGACCTGAGCGGCGGCGGTGGTCGCCTGCACCGCGAGGGTGAACAGCAGCGTGAGGACGGCACGAAGGCGCATGAAGGGCTCCACAGGAGTGTGAGTAGGGGCACATATTAACCCCATCTTGACCGCTCCACCTCTTTCGGTATATTCGATTCAGAAACCGAATAAACACCGAAAGAGGGTGCCATGCCACCTGCTCCCCCTCCACCTCCGCAGACTCCATATCAGTCCAATCGAGCCAACCCATTGGTCTATCAGCACATCCGGGTCTGCCCCGAGTGTGCCGGACCGGTCACCCATAACTCCGGTTGCGTCACCTGCACATCGTGCGGATGGGGGAAATGCGGATGAGGACGGCAACAGCGGCGGGGACGCGGGGAAGCGGGGAGGGAGGGGCGCGCTCACGCACCCTCCAGCTCCCGCTCCTGGCTGATTTCCCCGCCTCCCCGCCCCCTCCCTTGGGCGCCGCACCCAGCCGCGCCACGACGTTCTACGCCATCCAGTCCCGGTCGGTGCTCAACAACCCCGCGGCCACGCACATGCCGTTCTGGTCGGTCAACCCGTACATCGGCTGCGAGTTTGGCTGCACGTACTGCTATGCGCGGGATACGCATCGCTATGCGGTGGAGAGGCGGGGAAGCGGGGAAGCGGGTCAGGAACTTCCCCGCATCCCCGCGTTCCCGCTTCCCCGCCCTGACCCCTTCGAGACCGACATCCTCGTCAAGGTCAACGCCGCCGCCCTGATCCCGCGCACCCTCAACCCCGAACGCGTCGGCAGCCAGCCCATCGTCATCGGCACCGCCACCGATCCCTACCAGCCGGCGGAGCGGCGCTATCGCATCACCCGCGGGCTGCTCGAGTCGCTGCTGCCGTTCCGGGGGCTCCATCTCGGCATCATTACCAAGTCGCCGCTCATCACGCGAGATGTCGACGTCCTCACCCGGCTCGCGGAACGGCACCTGGTGCGGATCTACATCTCCCTCGCCGCGCTCGACGGCCGGCTGGTCCGCCGGCTCGAGGCCCGCTCTCCCGCCCCGCACGCACGGCTTCGCGCGCTCGCACGCCTGGCCCGGGCGGGGCTCGACGTCGGGCTGCTCGCGGCGCCCATCATCCCCGGCATTACCGACGGCCGGGACCAGCTGGCCGCGCTCTTTCGCGCGGCGAAGGAAGCCGGCGCCCGCCGTGTGTCCGGGGAGGCGCTCCGACTCGGGCCCGCGGCGCGGCGCCACTTCCTTCCACTGCTCGCCCGCGAGTTTCCCGAACTCGCCGAGCGCTACGCCCGCCGCTATGCACATCGTCGCTCCGCCGGGCCGGACTACGTTGCCGCCCTGGCGCGGCGCGTCGACGCGATCCGGCGGGAGGTGGGGCTGGCGGATAGAGAGGAAGGAGAAAAGGACTGAGGACTGAGGACTGAGAGGAATACCACTCAGTCCCCAGTCCTCGGCTCTCAGTCCTCGTTCCTTATGCTCCGCTCCGTCCTCTGCATCGACCCGCCTGCCTTCTGCACCACCGTGGAGGCCCTCGTGGCGCCGGCGCTCCGCGGCCGGCCGCTGGCCGTCGCCCCACCCGGCGCCGATCGCGCCACGGTGCTGGCGCTCTCCGCCGAGGCGCAGGCCGCGGGCATTACGCGGGGGATGCCGGTGCGGCAGGCGCGGAAGCGCTGCCCCGACCTGGTACTGCTGCCGCCGAATCCCGTTCTCTACGCGCGCGCGTCCCGCGCACTGCACGAGATCCTCCGGCGCTACGCCCCGATCATCGAGCCCCGCGGCTACGGCCACGCCTTCCTCGACGTCACCGGCACGGGAGCGCTCTTCGGCCCGGCCGTGGACGTCGCGACCCGCATCTATCGCGAGGCGCGCACGGGAATCCGCCTGCCGGTCGCCGTGGGCGTGGGGACGAACAAGCTGGTGACGGAAGTGGCGGCGGGGCAGAGGGACAGATGGGCGGATGGGCGGATGGGCGGATGGGCAGGACAGGACCACATCGTACCGGTGCCCGCCGGCAACGAAGCCGCATTCCTGGCACCGCGTCCCGTGACCGCACTCCCAGATGTCCCGCCGCGCATCCGCGAACGCCTCGACGACTACCAGCTCGAGCTGATCGGCGCCATCGCGGCCGTCGGCGCGCCTGCGCTCGGCGGCGTCTTCGGCCCCGCAGGGTTCGAGCTCCACGCCCGCGCCTGCGGCGTCGATCCGCGGCCGGTACTCCCCCCCGCGCTCAAGCGGGAATTCCGCGCCGCCCACACGTTCGCCAGCGACACCAACGACCTCGGTGTGCTGCACACCCTGCTCCGCCGGCTGGCCGAACGGATCGGCGCCCGGCTCCGCGAACGCCGGTTCGTGGCGCACCGGCTCCGCGTGGACCTGGCCTACGCAGATTACTCGACGGCCGCGCGCACCGTGCCGCACGCCGGCTCGCCGCTCGACCTGGCCCTGGTGGATGCCGCGCGCCGCGTGTTCACCCTGGCCAACACGAAGCGCATTGCCATCCGCACGGTGGCCCTCACGGCCGACCGGCTGGCAGAGGAGGAGATGCAGCTGGAACTCTGGATGGACGGATGGGCAGATGGGCGGATGGGCGGAATAACGGACAGGCGGACAGGCGGACAGGCGGACAGGCAGACAAACGGACAGGACATCGCATTACAGACAGCACTGGATCGTATTCGGACCCGGTGGGGCACGCGGAGTGTTGTGCAGGGGAGATAGCGGGTCAGCGGGTCAGCGGGTCAGCGGGTCAGCGGGTCAGCGGGTCAGCGGGTCAGCGGGTCAGCGGGTCAGCGGGTCAGCGGGTCAGCGGG
>DASTCF010000171.1:0-3749 GCA_035711365.1 Gemmatimonadales bacterium | reverse complement strand
CGTTGCCGGGCTCATCCTTTCGGCGTCGGCGCTCGCCGCCCAGGCGACGCCCGCTACTCCGGCGAAGCCGGCGGTCGCTCCCACTCCGGCCGCGCCTCCCGCCGGGGTGGCGACTCCTGTTCCGGCGGCCGCCCCGGCGGCACCGGCCCCTCCCATCAAGCCGATCGGGAACGAGATTGAGCTGGGCCGGAAGTTCACGCAGTGGTTGTTCATGGCTCAATTCGACAGCCTGTTCGCCCACGCGGCCGGCGACGGCCAGGAAGCCCTCGGTAAGCCGGAAGAGATGCAGCAGCACCTCGACGAACTGGTCGCGCGGCTGGGCGAGGAGTCGGATGTGGTCGAGGAGAAAGTCGTGATGCGGAATGGCAAGCCGCAGTACTGGCGCACCAGCCACTACACGCTGGCGCCCGAGCCGTTCATGCTGCGCTGGGTGATCGTGAACGGGCAGATCATGGGCATCGGCATGAACCCGGCGAGCATGCCGCCGCCGATCGACCCGGAGCAGTAGCCGCTATTCGTCTCCTGCCGGGAGGAGCGGCACGAGCCGCGCCCTCGGAGGGATTCCAGGCTCCAGCTCCATGATACCGACCGAGGGCGGCAGGTCGAAACGCCTCGGTCCAGCACCGCCCGGGTTCATCACGGTGACCACGACGTCCACCGTGGCGAGCAGCGGGCGGTGTGTATGTCCGTAGATGATGATCTCCGCGTCCGGGTACGCGGCGTGGAGTTTCTCGGGTGTCGGCCCGCCGAACTGGTCGCCGTGGGTCACGACGATGCGGCATCCGTCCAGCTCGAGCTCCGCCACCCGCGGCAGCCGGTCGCGCAGCTCCCATCCGTCCGTATTGCCATAGACTGCCGTCACCGGCGCGAGCGCCTCGAGCTCCGTGAGCAGCTCCGGGGGGCCGATGTCTCCCGCGTGCAGGATGTGATCTACCTGCTCGAAGAGATCGAACACCTCCGGGCGCAGGAGCCCGTGCGTGTCCGCGATAACGCCGAGCCGCACTCAGCCACCCCAGCGCGGCGCGATGGCGATATCGAGCCCGAGATGGTCGAGCACCCGCTGGACGATGAAGTCAACGAGTTCCGCCACTGTGCTGGGCTTGTGGTAGAACCCCGGCGCCGCGGGAACCACGATGCCGCCTGCCTCGGTGATCTGGGTGAGGTTCCGGAGGTGGATCAGCGAGAGCGGGGTCTCGCGGGGCACTACGATCAGCTTGCGGCGCTCCTTGAGCGCCACGTCCGCCGCGCGCTCGACCAGCGACCGGCTCGATCCCTGGGCGATCGCGCTCGCGGTCCCCATCGAGCACGGGCAGATGACCATCGCGCCCCAGCGGGCGGAACCCGACGCGGGCTTCGCCCCACGATCGTCATCGGGGAATACCGTGACGCTCGTCCAATCGCCGCCAGTCGCCTCGCGCAGCAGCTCCGGCGAATCGATGTCGCACTCGGCGCGAAGCAAGCGCCAGCCGTGGCTCGAGACGATCAGCCACACCGGCACGCGGTTCGTCGCGAGCACCTCGAGCAGCCGCACGGCGTACGGCGCCCCTGACGCACCCGTGATGGCCAGCACCACGGGAAGCGGATCAGCGGGCCGGCCAGTCGGCGGGTCAGTCCTCACTCGCTTCTACCCTCCCCTGCGATTCGGCGTCGGCGACCGCACGGGGTGCCTGGGCGGCGGCGGCGCGGTAGGGCGGCGCGGCTGAGGAGCAGGTGGACGCTCGGGCCGTCCCGATCCCGGCCACTTCGGCTTACCCGGTTTTTCTGTCATTCCGTTCTTCTCCTTCCTCATTTCTCTTTCCTCCTTCCGTACTCCTGACTGCTCAGTCCTCAGCCCTCAGTCCTCAGTCCTCCCTACCACTTCCCCCGGTCCCGCTTCTCCAGCCGATCCCCGAAATACTCTCCCCATCGCCGATCCACCAGCCTGATGGTCTCCTCGGGCATGGTCACCGGCGGGGGATAGCCCTGCTTCCAGGTGGCATCGATCGCGATCCGGCCTCCATAGACCGGCTTGGCCCCGATGAACTCCTGGCGCTCAAAGAGCATGTCCCGTGCGGGGTCGAACCGGGTGAAGATCCCCCAGACGATGCTCCCCTGGTCGTCGAGATCCACGTCGTCGCTCACGGCGGCGACGAACTTGACCGGACCGAGCCCGACCCAGCGGAGCAGGCCCTGCAGCACGTCGCGCGGCGCGCTTCGCACCCGCACCACCACGAACCCGCCCGCCAGCACCCGATGGCCGGTGATGCGGGCGTCGAACGCCGCCGGATCGTGCACCGCGGTGGGCGGGGGCTCCGGCGTCACCACCCCGCCAGAGGCGTCGAACACCACCTTGCTCCCGACGTGCAGCTCGAACGAGGTGTAGTCCAGGGTGTCGAGCGGGGCGATCGGCAGGAGCAGCATTCGATCCCTGGGGTCGAAACGGTGCCAGAGCTCCGTCAGCATCGCATCGAACCGGCGCACCGGCACGTCCTCGCGCAGCATCACGACGCACTTGGTGAGCGAAAGCTGCCCGGTGCCGAGCAGGTTGAGCGCCGTCTTGAAGGCCTCCATCGGATGTCGGACCCGGACGGCCACCGTGAGGAGATTGTGGAACGCGGCGTCCACGTGCGCGCAGAGGTCCACGATGTTCGGGTTCACCACACGGATGAGCGGGCCGATCATCTCGCCCGCTGCGATGCCGATCCACTTGTCCTCCTGCGGCGGCTTCCCGACGACGGCGCCAGGATAGATGGCGTTCCGCCGCCGGGTCATCGTGCGGACGTGGAACACCGGGAAGAGCTCCGCCTCGGAGTAGTGGCCGAAGTGATCGCCGAAGGGGCCCTCCATCCGCTGCTCGTCCGGCGGCACGAACCCCTCGAGCACGAAATCGGCGTTGGCCGGCACGGCGAGCGAAATCGTCCGGCCCCGCACCAGCTCGGTCGGCGCACCCCGGAGATACCCCGCGAGACCCAGCTCGTCGAAGTCTTCCGGGAGCGGCAGGATCGCCGAAAGCATCGTGAGGGGATCGCCGCCCAGCACGACGGCGGCCTCCAGCGGCTTCCCCATTCGGGCGGCGTAATAGTGATGGCCCCGGCCGCCCTTCATGCTCTGCCAGTGCATCCCGGTCGTCGCATTGTCGAAAATCTGCAATCGATAGAGCCCGAAGTTGCGGGCACCGCTCACCGGATGCTGCGTGAGAGTCGGGCCGAAGGTGATGAACGGCCCCGCGTCCCGCGGCCAGCTCCAGAGGTTGGGCAGGCGATCCAGCCGCGGCGGCTCGACGACCTCCTGCACCGGTGCACTCGACACCATTCTCGGCTTCATGAACCGCGCGCGGAGCAGCGTCGCGCGCGCGTCCCAGAACCTGCGGAGCGACGGAGGGTTGAGCCGCTGGAAGGTCTCGATCAGTTCCTGCCCGATCGCCTGCGGGTGGCGGCCGAGGGCGAGCTCCATCCGCCGGTCGGAGCCGTACAGGTTCATTACCAGCGGGAAGTCGGCGCCCTTCACCCGCTCGAAGAGCAGCGCCGGGCCATCCTGCCGGATCACCCGCTGGACGATTTCAGCCGCCTCGAGGTGCGGATCCACCTCGGTCGTGACGCGGAGCAATTCGCCCCGGGCCTCGAGGTCGCGGATGAACGAATGCAGGTCGGGGAACCGCGGATGGGAGGCCACGCCGGTCAGGCCAGCCGGTCGAGGAGTGCGAAGGCGAACACCGTCACCGACATCACCGCATTCATCGTGAAGAACGCCGCATTCAGCCGGGAGAGGTC
>DASTCF010000170.1:0-5011 GCA_035711365.1 Gemmatimonadales bacterium | reverse complement strand
TCCGTCATCCACAGCCACGAGTTCACGATGGCCGTGTACGGAACCGCGGTCGCCCGGATGCTCGGAGTGCCCCACGTGATCACGATGCACGGCGGTCGCGGGTATCAGGCGAGCTGGCGCCGCCGGGTGGCGCTCCGCTGGGCGTGCCGCCGGAGCACCAGCGTCGGCGTTTCCACGAGCGCGGCCCAGGCACTAGAACACTCGCTCCGGCTTGCGCCGGGGTCGGTGCGCGTGGTCCTGAACGGCATCCGGTTCACCCCTGGGGACCGGGTACGGGGGCGCGCCGCGCTCGGGCTCGCTCCGGAAGTGCCAATCATACTGGCGGTCGGCAACCTCTACCCGGTCAAGGGCCACATCTACCTGCTGCGGGCACTGCGGCGGCTGGTAGACGCGCATCCCGATCTCAAATGGCACGCCGCGATTGCGGGGCGGGGTGGGGAGGAAGCCGCGCTCAGGGAATACCTCTCCGCGTCGGCGCTGACGGATCGGGTGACGCTCCTCGGCTACCGCGAGGACGTGCCGGATCTGCTGGCCGCGGCGGACGTCTACGCGATGCCGTCACTGTCCGAAGGTATGCCTCTCGCGCTGGTCGAGGCGATGTTCGCCGGCAAGGCCATCGTCGTCTCGGAGGTCGGGGGGATTCCGGAGGTGGTGAGCGCGGGAAGGGAAGCGCTGCTGGTGCCGCCGGAGGCCCCCGAGGCCCTGGCCGAGGCGCTCGGTGAATTGCTTCGCGATCCTGCCCGGCGGGAGGCCCTGGCCGGAGCCGCGGAAAGGCGGGCCCGTGCGGAGTTCGACGTGGGAGCGATGGCCGACGCCTACGAACGGCTCTATTGGGGCTGAGTCAACCGCCGATGATCAGCGCCGGGAGCGCGCGAGGGTTTCGGATGAACTTCAATGCGAGCGCGCGATCGGAGGGCTCCAGCACCGCGTTCCAGACGAACCCGACATAGAGCGCGAATCCGGCCAGCCCGACACCAATGAGGGGTAGCAGACCAGTCGGCGTGAGGAGAAAGCTCGCCGAGGCGATGGCCGTACCCGCGACGAGCATCCGCACGTGGAGCACCCAGCGGTACTCGATCCGCCAGAGCCGCTGCGCCCAGTGCAGCGTGCAGAAGAAGCGCACCACCACGGCGATAAGCGTCGCCACTGCCGCGCCCATTCCCGCGTAGCGGGGAATGAGCGTGCTGTACAGGACGAGCACCACGACCACGGAAATCCAGGTGGAGAGCGAGGTGTACCTGATCCGCTCGCTCACCGAGATCCCGAAATCCACAATGGTGTTCCACACCTGGAAGACGTAGGCCAGCAGGATGACCGGGACCATGACCGCGGCGGAATGGAACTCGGGAGTGGTCATCACACGAATTATGGGTCGGATGAAGAGCGCGATGCCGACGGCGGCCGTGATGATGATGAGGTCGCCGAAGAGGAACCCGCGGTTCATCCGCGCGTCTCGCACCGCCGGCGGCTCGTTGACGAGCTGCCACCGCTGGGGGGACCAGGCCTGCATGAAGGGGCCGGCAATCGTGCCGCTGATGAGGAATCCGAACTGGTACGCCAGGCCGTACACGCCCACCGATCCCAGGCCGTGCAGCTTCTCGAGGAAGAAGCGGTCGCCGTAGGCGAGGATGAAGGCGCCCCCCCTGGAGAATTGCGTCGGCACCGCGAACCGCCGAAGGTCGCGGAAGGTCGGCCAGCTCCAGCTGATGCCGGTGCGCCGGAGCAGGATCGCGCTCATCACGAGCCCGATGGCCAGGTTGGCGGTGAATGTGCTGAGGAGGACACCTCGCGGCCCCCAGTGGAACCCGACGAGGAACAGAATGTTGAGGCTGAGCTGCAGGATCAGCTTGCTGACCGAGGTCGAGATGTAGGCGAGGGGGCGCTGGTCCGCCTGAAGCATCAGCGTGGGGACGAACATGATCGTGCCGAGCGTGAAGTTGCAGGCGGCGATCCGCACCAGGCCGACCGTGCCGGCCTCGCTGAGCCCGTAATGCCAGATAAGCGGGGCGACCAGCATGAGGAGCGCGGTGCCGGCCAGGTTGAGGGCCACTTGCGTGATCCACCCGGTGAAGAGCACGTTGCGCCGTTGCTGTTCCGTGTCCGCCTTGAAGTAGAACCGCATGATGCCGGCCGTGGCGCCGGCGCTGATGAGGATCGAGGCGACCTCGAGGGCGAGGTCGAGGATCTGGAGCAGGCCGTAGTCCGCCGGTGTCAGGTACCGGGTGTACACCGGCAGCATGATGAACGACACCATCCGGGTGAGGACGGTGCCGATCCCATAGAGCATCGTGTCCCGGCCCAGCCGGGACATCGAGCGGCGGTCGGTGGTCACGGCCGCCAGAGCAGTTTGAGCCGCTCGATCCCGCTGGCCACCTGCATGAACCGGACGGGATCCACGTCAAAGGGAAGGCGGGGAATCGCGCCGAGAGCCGGCGGGGCGGCGGGCTGGCTGCCGATCGAGAGGTATTCGGGTCCCGCGGAGATCCCGGCCTGGAGCCCGAGCTCCGGAAGGAAGGCGATCTCCCGGGCGCCGAAGGAGCGGTCGTCTCCGTTTGGATAGCAGTAAATCGGGAGCGCATCCGGGACTTCATCGCGGACGCGCCGCCAGGACGATGCGATTTCCCGGCGCGAAGTCTCGGCATCCTCGGCCGAGTGGATCGGGTGCGAACACGAGTGGGGTCCGAAGGAGACCCCGGCCCCGGCGAGACGCCGTACCGTGTCCCACGTCATCGGGGCGTCGGCCTCGCGCGGCCGGGTCGGGAATTCGATTTCGAGCCGGATCGCGGCTTCCTGAATGAGCGCGTCGCGTTGTCGCACCGGAAACCACTTGATCGCTTCGATCAGCTTCGCAACCGCGTGCGCCCTGCGTAGGGGAGTGTCCCAGGCCACGGTGAAGGGCTGCCCGCCCAGTTGCACCGTGCATTCGTGGTGAACGCTGTTCGCCATGGCGAAGCGGATGCGGTCCCACCAGAGCCAGGAGCGGCCGTCGAGAAAGTCGGTGACCAGGAAGACCGTCACCGGGCAATCGAATTCTGCGAAAACGGGCGCGGCCACCTGGGCGAAGTCGGCGTAGCCGTCGTCCACGGTGAACGCCACGGTCCGGGGCGGTGTGGGCCGGCCTTCGCGAAGCGCGGTGACGAGCTCGCCAAGCGGCGCGAGTTGGTATCGACGCCCGCGCAGCCACTCGAGATGGCGGCGCAGCGCGGCGGCGGGGAATCCGTCGGCTCCGTGCTCGAACTTCGAAAAACGGTGGAGCAGGAAGATGGCGGCGTGCCCGCGGGATGCCGACTCCGCTCGCGCCATCACCCAGGGGAGGGTCAGCGTGGAGCGCGCCAGGTGCTTCATCGCGCCCGCACTAGATGGCGGCACGGCCGGTTGCTGCCGGAGTGCCTCGGCGAGACCTTGTACGGCACGCTCGATCCTGGCATAGCAGGCGGCCACCACTTCTTCGGTGCCGGAGAACGGATCGGGGATGACCGGATCGCCGCGCTCCGGCGCGAAGAGCCCGAGCAGGACCATTTTGCGCGCCGCGTCCGGAAAGCGCGCCACCAGTCGAGCCTCGTTGTCGCGATCCATCGCGACGATCAGGTCTGCCCGCGCCACCAGGTCCCCGGTCACCACTTGCGAGGCGTGGTCTTCCAGGGATACGCCGAAGGCCGGGGCCAGGCGGCAGCCGCGCGGATCGGCCGGCCGGCCCCCTGGCGGAACGAGACCGGCCGAGAAGACGTCCTCGTCGCCCCGGCCATTCGAGGCCAGCTCGCGGCGGTAGAGGGCCGCGGCCATCGGACTCCGCAGGATGTTGCCCCGGCAGACGAACAGGACGCTCTGCGGGCGGCCGACTTCCCAGGGAAGCCGGTCGCGGCGGAATCCGAGATGGCGCAGGAATGTCATGCGGAATAGCGCCCTGCGCTCCGCCGGCTCGAGCCGGCGAAACGTCTGGACGAACCGGAGGGCCCTGGCGGGCAGCAGGCGCTTGACCGATGCTCGCACGCGCGCAAGCTAACCCGCCGACGGGCGCCGCTACAAGGGAGAGTCAGAGGGCGTGACGCGACGGATTCTGGTCTGCGACGGGGAACAGCGCACCGCGCTCGCGGCGGTGCGCTCGCTCGGCCGCGCGGGGTACGCTCCCGTGGTGCTGAGCGCAGTCGCGCGCCCGCTGGCCGCGGCCTCACGGTACGCCACCGCCACCGCCCGGGTCGCCGATCCGCTGCACGAACCGGCGCAGTTCCTCACCGACGTGCGCGATGCGGTCGTCCGGTTCCGCGCCGATCTGGTGCTGCCGACTACCGAGCAATCCACCCTGGCGCTCTCGTCCGGACCTGAAGATGCCGGCTCCCTCCCCATCGCCGGCCCCAACCGGCAGGCGTTTCTCCGGGTCTCGAACAAGCAGCTCGTGCTGGCCGAGGCTGCTCAACTTGGCCTCGAGATCCCGCGCCAGGTCGTGATGCACACTCCCCGGGAGGAGCTGCGCGGGATTCTCGACGCGGCGCCGTACCCGGTGGCCATCAAGTCTGCCGTGTCAGTCGCCGCCGGCGAGCGGGCTCAGACCACGTATGCCAGGAACGCGCACGAGCTGGAGGCGATACTACGGGCGCTCCCGGCCCATCGCTTTCCGCTCCTGATCCAGGAGCGAATCGTCGGTCCGGGAGAAGGGGTGTTCGTCCTGCTGCATCAGGGCCGTCTCGTCGCCAGCTTTGCGCACCGGCGCATCAGGGAATTCCCGCCGTCCGGCGGACGCAGTGTCTGCGCCGAGAGCACGGCACAGGATCCCGATCTCCTCGCGAAGTCTGTCGCGCTGCTCGAGCACCTGGGATGGGACGGCCCAGCGATGGTCGAGTACAAGCGGGACAGCCGCTCCGGGCGCCCGATCCTGATGGAAGTGAACGGGCGCCTCTGGGGTTCGCTGCAGCTCGCCGTCGATGCCGGGGTAGACTTTCCCGTGCTCGTGGTCCGCGCGGCGCTCGGCGAGCCACTGCCCGAGGCGCCGCCTGTCTATCGGGTGGGAGTCCGG
>DASTCF010000169.1:0-5961 GCA_035711365.1 Gemmatimonadales bacterium | reverse complement strand
CTCGCGTTCCAGGTGCTGGTCGCGAACTCATCGTCCCGGAAGCGCTTGCCGCGCTCGAGCACCAGGACGCTGTAGCCCTTCTCCGCCAGCCGGAGCGCCGAGACGCTGCCACCGAACCCGGACCCGATGATGACGTAGTCGAAGGTTTCCAACATTCCCGCCTACAAGATCTTCTTCCCGAACGCGGACTCGACCAGCTCGACCGCCAGCTCCGCGGACCGGTTGTGCTCATCGAGAATCGGATTGACCTCGACCATCTCGAGCGAGGTCATGCGCCGGGACGAGGCGATGGTCTCCATGATGAAGTGGGCCTCGCGGTAGTCGAGACCGCCTTTGACCGGCGTCCCGACGCCCGGCGCGATCGATGGATCCACACAGTCCAGATCGAAGCTGACGTGCAGGCAATCGGTGCCGTCGGTGACGCGGGCGAGTGCATCGCTCATCACGGTGTGGATGCCGTCGCGATCGATCTCGGACATGGTGTAGACCCGGACGCCGAGCCGGTGCAGGTGGCGCCGCTCGCCGGCATCGAGGCTCCGGATGCCGACCAGCGCCACATTCCGCGGATCCAGTTTGGGGCCGTCGAATGCGATCCGGGTCAGCTCCTTCGGTCCGAGACCGAACAGCGCCGCCAGGGGCATCCCGTGAATGTTGCCGGAGGGCGAGGTCGCGGGAAGGTTGATGTCGCCGTGCGCATCGACCCAGAGCAACCCCATGCGTTTCTGGCGCCGCCGGCACCAGTTCGCGACGCCCGAGACCGTCCCGACCGCGATGGAGTGGTCGCCGCCCAGGATCAGCGGGAAGCGGCCCCGGGTCATGATCCGGTCGATCCGGCGGGCCAGGAGCGCCGAGGCCCGCGAGATCTCGCGGAGATAGCGGGCGCGGCGATTGCCGACCGGCAGCTCCTCCATGTTCTTGATGTCGATGTCCCCGCCGTCCACGACCCGGTGCCCGCGCGCGGCGAGTGCGGTTGCCATGCCGGCGATCCGCAATGCCGACGGCCCCATGTCCACGCCCCGCCGCCCCGAGCCGAGGTCCATCGGCACGCCCAGCAGCTCGATGATCATGTGATTAGGCTATCCGACAGATACCGCTCCCGCAACACACCGAGATGATGGCGCTCGTGCCCTGCGATGATGTAGCCAAGGGCGCGGACGGAAACCCGCTTCCCGCTCGCGGTGCCGAGCCGCAGCCATGCGGCCGCGTCGAAGCTCGCCAGCAGGGCGATCGTCGCCTCGCGCACCGCCCGGAACTCGTGAGCGATATCCGGCAGGGTCCGCCGGTCGTAACCCGACGCGGGCACATACGTGTTCTCATCGAAGCTCGCGAGCGGTGTCTCGTCGCCGCGCGCGATTCGGAGCGCACGATACGCGAAGATTCGCTCGGCATCGGCCACGTGACCGATCACTTCCTTCAGGCTCCACTTCCCCTCGGCATACCGATAGTCGGCCTGCGCCTTCGTCAGGCCGGCCAGCAGCGCCGCGGTTTCATCACGCAGCAGGCCGAGGGTCGCCAGCAGGCTGCCGTCCTCCACCTTGCTGATGTAGGTCTCGTAATACGGGTCGTATTCCCCGGGCCGGGGGCGGGCCGGAATCGTCGTCATGACATCCTCATCGATTGGATCGGGCTCGGCGTGGCGCGAGGCCCGCCGGCGATGGCTGGCCGGGCAGTCCTCCGACAAGTAGAATAGCGGGTTGGCTCGCCCGGCAGGAGGCGATGGAAACCTTCACGACGCTGGCACAGTCGCTGGGGATCGCGTACGCGGCGGGAATCAGTCCATACGCGACGATCGCCCTGCTCGGGCTGGCCGACCGGATGAACTGGATCGGTCCGCTGCCGGGCATCCTGGACGGGGTGTCGCACCCGTTGATCATCGCGCTCGCGGGCTTCCTTGCCACCATCGAGTTCCTCGCGACGCTGGTGCCGGGCGTCGCCTCGGCGTGGGAGACGGTCCACAGCGTCATCCGTCCTCCCGCGGCCGCCGCGCTGGCCGTGCTCACCGCCTGGCACGGGGACGCGCTCCTCATCCTGAGCGCCGCCGTCCTCGGCGGCGGCCTGGGCCTTGCGACCCACGCGACCAAGCTCGGTCTCCGCTACGCCATCGACACCTCCCCGGAGCCGGTCACCAACGGGGCAGCCAATGTGCTCGAGTGGAGCATTATCGGCTCCCTCACCTACTTCATCTGGCTGAATCCGTGGCTCGCGCTCGGCCTGGCGATGCTACTGCTCGTGCTCGCCGTCCTGCTCGTGCGGACTATCTGGCAGACGCTGCGCGGGACGGTAGCGACGGTGTTCAGGAGGGAGTAGAAAGCGGGGAAGCGGGTCGGATCGTGTGAGCCTCGGTGGAGGTTGGCGAGGGATCGGTCCGGAGGGGCGTTGGTGAGCAGTGGGGCATCTTGGGATCGTGAAACCGATCGCGAACCACAGGCCCGGAGGACCGACCCGAGCCAACCGACCAGGTCAGGGACCGGATTATTGGGCGAGTGGTGCCCGGCGGACTCCCCACCGGCGAGCATCGACCGACCGACCAACCTACGCAGTCGTCCGCTGCACGGTTTCCTCAGTCCTCAGGCTCGATGTGTCCCCCGCGCACGGTGGCGCCGACCACCAGCCCCGCGGCCATCAGCACCAGGTTCTTGATGATGTACTGGCCCTCGAGTGTCGGCATCAGCGGTACTTCACTGAACGTTTCATGCGGAAAGAAGAACAGCGGCAGCAGCGTGCCCGGCATCTGGAGGAACAGAAGGAGGATCGTGACCCGAAGGAACTTGCCGCTCAGGAACCCGAGCCCGATGAGGCATTCCCAGACGGCGAGCGCTGGGAGGCTCACCGAGGGATGGACCCATCCGAGCGTGAGGGTCTCGATGGTCCGGCCGGCCAGCGCCTCCGCCGGACTCACGCCGGGGAAGAATTTCAGCGCCCCGAACCAGAAGAACACGATACCCATCGCCACCCGCAGCAGCGTCACGCCGTGTCCCGCCATCCAGCGCGTAATGGCCGCATCAACGTGGTCGAGCCGCGTGGCGACCCTCGCGACCGCCTGGGCCCTGCGCTCGAGTCTCCGTCTCTCCCTGGTTCGTCCTTCCTCTTTCCTCATTCCGCTCCCTCTCAATCCGCAGTCGTCAGTCCTCGTCTCTCCCCAACGCCCCCGGCGCCCTCACCCTCCCCACCGCCCCCGCCAGCGCGACGAGAGCGAACAAATACGGCAGCATCAGAAAGAGCTGGTACGGCACATCGAATCCGGCCGCCTGCAGCACAAACTGCAGCGCCGAAGCGGCCCCGAAGACGAGGGCCGCGATACCGGCACCGACCGGGTGCCAGCGCCCCAGCACGACGATCGCGATGGCGATGAACCCGCGGCCCGCCGTCATCTTCTCGGCGAAGGTCCCGACCTGGGCGAGCACCAGCGTCGCACCCGCGAGGCCTCCGAGCGCCCCGCCGAAGAGTACCGCCGATGCGCGGATTCCGGTGACCGGCAGCCCGGAGGCTCTGGCGGAGGCAGGGGCCTCACCGCTCGCGCGGATGGCCAGCCCAGCTCTGGTGCGGAACAGGATCCACCAGGTCACGGGGAGCGCCGCGTAGGCCAGGTAAGTCGTGACCGGCTGCGCGAAGAATGCTGATCCGATGAGGGGCAGGCGGGAGAGGCCCGGAATCGCCACCGCCGGCAGTGTCGTGAGCGAGAGCCCCACACCTGCGGTACCGTAGAACCACCGGTAAAGCGTGCCGGTCACGCCCACGCACCCCAGGGTGATCGCGGTACCCGCAATGATCTGATTCGCGCCGGCGCCGATCGCAACCGCCGAGAACACCGCGGCGACGACCAGCCCGGCCAGGACCCCCACGGTCAGCCCCACCCACGGCCCGCCGAGTGTCGTCCCGATCGCGCCGCCCAGGGCACCCGCCAGCATCGTGCCTTCCAAGCCGAGGTTGACCACACCGGCGCGCTCCGTCACGGTCTCCCCGGTGGCCGCCAGCGCGAGTGGCGTCGCCATGCGGACGGCCGCCGACGCGAAACCCGCGATCGCCACGCCCAACTCCGTCACTGAGCCGCCCCGACGGCGGGTTCCGCTTCGGCCTGGTGGAGCATCGCCCGCCGCGCGGCGACCTCGCCGAGCAACAACACGAGGATGACGACCGCCTGGACGATGAGCACCGCGACCGCGGGAATCCCCGCGTCGCGCTGCATGGCCCCGGCGCCGGCATCAAGCGCGCCGAAGAGGATGCCGGCGAACACGATCGAGACCGGGTGGCCGCGGGCGATGAGCGCTACCGCGATGGCGGTGAAGCCATAGCCCGGAGAGAGATTCTGGTACAGCGCGTAGGAAACCCCGCTCACTTCGAACCCACCCGCCAGCCCCGCGAGCCCGCCCGAGACGAGCAACGCAATCGTCAGCATGCGCCGGACGTTCACACGGGCGCTCACCTGCGCCGCCCGCGGACCTTCACCCAGCGCGAGCAGCCGGAGCCCCCACCACGTACTGCGATAGAGATACCAGACGCCCACGGCGGCCAACGCGGCGACGAGGAATCCCAGATGCAGTCGGGTTCCCGGCAGGAGCGGAAGCCGCGCGGATTCCGCAATCAGGGCACTCTGCGGGTAGACGCCGGTTGGCTCCTGGAGCGGCCCCTGAACCATCAGGCTCACCAGCGCCTCGGCGACGAAGTTGAGCAGCAGTGTGCTGATCACCTCGAGCACCCCGAAGCGGAGCTTGAGGACCACGGGTACGACGATCCACGCGGCGCCGGCTGCCAGGGCGGCGCCGGCTACGACGGGGAGCGCTGCCCACGCGGGCCACGTGGCGGCGTGCACCCCGACCCAGGTCGCCGCGATGGCGCCCGCATAGAATTGCCCTTCGGCCCCGATGTTGAGCGCGCCACCGCGGTAGGCGAGTGCGAAGCCGAGGCCAATCAGGATGAGGGGAACGGCGCGCAGCAGCGTGGCCGACGCGAAGGCGTCCCAGGAGCCGAACGCCCCGCGCCAGAGCGCACCGAGTGCCTCCCAGGCATCGTAGCCGGCGAGCCAGAGCCCGGCCGCGAGGAGGGCCAGGCCGACCGTCAGGCCGGCCGCCGCCGTCACGGCGGGCCTCAGGTCAACTCTCACGCGGCGCGGCCATTCCGAGCATCAGCTCGCCGATGCGGCGCCGGTCCGCGCCCGCGGAAGACTCCACGACGACCCCGCCCGCGACAACGAGAATCCGGTCACCGAGAGTCATCACCTCGTCGAGATCGCTGGAGTACACCAGAACGCCGGCACCGGCTGCCGCCGCTTCGCGGAGCCGCTCGTGGACTTCGGCCGTCGCCCGGATATCGAGGCCTCGGGTCGGATTTTCGGCGATGAGCATCCGGGGCCGGCGCTCGAGCGCCCGGGCAATGACGAGCTTCTGCTGGTTGCCGCCGCTCAGCGCCGCCGCACGCGTGTCGGGCCCCGGCGCGATCACGTGGTACCGCGCGAGCAGGTCCCCCGTGCGAAGGCGCGCGGCTCTCCAGTCCACCCGCCGGAGCCATCGCCCGTGAATCCACGGAGCCGCGCGTCCGACCCCAAGAACCACATTCTCGGTAAGCGTCAGCGTGGGGATGAGGCCTTCGGTCGTGCGATCCTCGGGTATGAAGGCGATCGGTCGCGTCACCTCGAGGCGGCCACGGAAGGTCGGAAGCAGGCCGGCGACCGCACGGAGGAGTTCCCGTTGCCCATTGCCCTCGAGCGCGGCCACTGCCACGATCTCACCCCCCCGGATCTCGAACGTCGCGAACCGAAGTCCGCTGCCTCCCACCTCCCGCGCCACTTCAAGTGACTCGCACCGCAGGACCGGCGTCCGGCCCTGTACCGGAGGCGCGCGTTCGGGGACGGGCGAGGTCTCCCCGCCGAGCATCGCGTGCGCAAGGATCGCGGCGTCCACCTCGCGCGCCGACGCGGAGAGCGTGACCGTCCCTCGTCGAAGCACCGTTACCTGATCGGCGATT
>DASTCF010000168.1:0-2660 GCA_035711365.1 Gemmatimonadales bacterium | reverse complement strand
CGCCACGCTGGGCGAGTTCTTCGCCTGGATCATCGGCTGGGACCTTATCCTCGAGTACCTGTTCGCGGCGAGCACGGTGGCGGTGGGCTGGTCCGGTTACGCGGTGTCGCTGCTTCGGGACATGGGAATCGATCTTCCGACGGCCTACAGCTCGGCGCCCTACACCCATACCGCACCGCCCGACGCCGGGTTCAATATCTGGCGGCTGTTTACGGAGGGGTGGACGCGGAACCCCGGCGCGGTGCTCAACGTGCCGGCCATGGTCATCGTGGGGCTCATCACCACGCTGCTCGTGATCGGGATCAAGGAGTCCTCCCGGTTCAACAACGTCATCGTGGTCATCAAGGTGACGGTGGTGCTGGCATTCATCGCGTTCGGCATGTCGTACATCAATCGTGAAAACTGGGTGCCGTTCGTCCCGACCCAGACCGGGCCTGGGGAATACGGCTGGAGCGGCATCCTGCGGGCGGCGGGTGTGATTTTCTTCGCCTACATCGGCTTCGACGCGGTCTCGACGGCGGCGCAGGAGACGAAGAACCCGCAGCGGGACATGCCCATCGGCATCCTGGTCTCCCTCGCGATCTGCACCGTGCTGTACATCGCGGTCTCGCTCGTGTTGACCGGCATCGTGAAGTACACCGAGCTCAACGTTCCGGACCCGATCGCCGTCGGCATCAACGCCGCGGGTCCCGGGCTCCTCTGGCTCCGCCCGTTCGTCAAGATCGGTGCCATCGCGGGGCTCTCGTCCGTCATCCTGGTGATGCTGATGGGCCAGCCGCGGATCTTCTACACCATGTCGAAGGACGGGCTTCTGCCGCCCATCTTCAGCGCGGTGCACCCGAAGTTCAAGACGCCGTGGCTCGCAACGATCGTGACCGGCGCCGTGGCGATGCTCTGCGCCGCGCTCCTCCCCATCGGTCTCCTCGGGCAACTGGTATCGATCGGCACCCTGCTCGCCTTCGCGATCGTGTGCGCCGGCGTCCTCGTGCTCCGCCGGACGGACCCGGACATCCCGCGCCCGTTCCGCACCCCGTGGGTGCCCGTCGTGCCCCTGCTCGGCGTCGCCTTCTGCCTGTACCTGATGTCGGGGCTTCCGTTGGACACGTGGGCCCGGCTCATCGTGTGGATGGTCATCGGCATCGCGATCTACGCGCTGTATGGAAGGAAGCACTCCCGGCTCAATAAGTAGGAGCGAGGGCTGAGGGCTGAGGAAAAGCGAGAAAAGAGGACGGAGAAAGGAGGAAGCGGCTTTCCTCCTTTCTCCTTTCTCCTTTCTCGTTTCTCCTTGGCCCTTTCTCTTTTCGCACTGCGCGCAGTTATCTTCTTCCCCAGCATGAAGCTTCCGCTACCGCATCAGAAATCCGAGGCCGCCCACGCCTTCGCCGAGCTGCTGGTGCCGGGCCAGCGAGTGTGTCTGACCACTCACGTCAACCCCGACGGCGACGGCATCGGCAGCGAGGTCGGGCTGCTACACCTGCTCAAGGCCCAGGGTATCGAGGCCGTCCTCACCAATCCGTCGCCCACGCCACCCCGCTTCCATTTCCTGCTCGAGGACGTACCGGGCGTGGATCGCCACCGGGAGGCGATCAAGGAGCTCCGCCGGGCGGACCTGATCGTAGTGCTGGACATCTCCGACCTGAGCCGGCTCGGCAACCTGGGCGAGACCGTGAAGCAGCGCGGCGTCCCGGTCGCGTGCATTGACCATCACGTGAGCCCGGGTGAACTGCCAGCGGGCCCGAGGTACCTCGACTCTGCGGCGGCGGCCACGGGCGAGCTGGTGTTCGAGATCGGCCGTGCCAACGGGTGGCCCCTCACCCGGGAGGCGGCGCGGGCCCTCTACGTGGCGATCATGACCGACACCGGCAGCTTCCGGTTCAGCAACACGCACCCGCGGACGCTTCGGATCGCGGCCGAGCTGCTGGAAACGGGGCTTGATCCGGAGCAGATGTACCTCGACGTGTACGCCAACGCGCCCGAGGGGCGGCCGCGGCTGTACGCCGAGGCGCTCCAGACACTGGTCGTGGAGCCGGAGCACGGCCTGGCGTGGGTGACCGTCCCGCCGGGGGCGCTCGACCGGCTCGGCGTAAGCGCCGATGACCTGGACGGCGTGGTCGAGTTCCCGCGGAGCATTCAGGGCGTGCGGATGGCGCTCCTCTTCCGGGAGATCGGCCACGGACGGATCAAGGTCTCGCTCCGCTCGGTCGGGGACGTGGACGTGGCGGCATTCTCCCAGCCGTTTGGAGGAGGCGGCCACAGCAAGGCAGCCGGCCTGAGCGTCGAGGGCCAGATGGCGGACGTCCAGGCCCGGGTGCTGGCGGCGGCGCGGGAATTTCTGGACGCCAACGGGCGGCGTTGACCGGGTCCGGCCTCCGGCTACACTTCAGAATGGGCGGGTCGGCGGGTCGGTAGCTGAGGCGCGAGGGTGAGGTTTCAGTGGTAGTGAACGAGGTAGCCCAGGCATGACAACGACCATGAGCATCCTCGACCGGATCGAGGCGACCATAGACACTCTCCGGCCTTACATCGCCTCCCACCGGGGGCAGGTGGAGGTCGTGGACTTCGACGAGTCCGCGGGAACGGTGTACCTTAGGCTCGGCGGCACCTGCCACGGCTGCGCCGCATCGACTGTCACGCTGAAGCAGGGCATCGAGGCCCGCCTG
>DASTCF010000167.1:0-3118 GCA_035711365.1 Gemmatimonadales bacterium | reverse complement strand
TGGTGGTATCACCCGGTCTGGTGGATGGTCGGCACCTTCCTGCCGTGGATGGGCGCACAGATGCTCGCGAGTCAGGCCCGGAGGACCGGACGGGTGTCCGTTCCCGCCGGGCTCGTCATGGCGCTGGCGGCGACCCTCGTTTGCTGGCTGATCGGCGTTCTCGTGCACGTCCCGGGTGCCGCCTGGACGCTCGGAAGCTTCGGGGTCGCGTGGCTTCCTGGCGTGACGGTCGCGGCGATGCTCGGAGCCTTGCGCGCCCGTCGCGGTTGAGCCAATGCGCGTCGGACGGGTGCTCGTCCGCGTGGTCGGCTGGCTGCTGACACCCTTCGTGGTGTTGGCAGCCTCTTTTTTCGGCGCGGTGGTGGGGACGCAGATGGCGGCCATTCTGCCGAATCCCACTCATGGACTGGTGCTCGCCACCGTCACCGGCGGCGCGGCCGGTTACGTGACCGCCCATTACTGGCTTCGATTCCTGCGCCGCTCGCCCCGATTGCAGCACGCCCTGCACGTCAGCCCCGATGGCACGCCCGACACCGCTGAGCTCGCTGCGGTCGGGAGCCAGGACGAGGAGTCGTGAGGCGCTCTGTGGCCGGCGTGCTGCTGACGGTATTGGGCGGCGCGTGCGGGCGGGCGCCGCCGGTGCCGGCTCAAGGCGTGCGCGCCGACTCCCTCGCAGCGCGGTTTCCGCTTCTGCCCGACTCGCTCGTGCTCACGGCCCCGGACGGAAGCGAGGTCTGGTTCACCCAGGCACGGAGGGGGATCGACAGCGCGGGCAGCTCGTGTCTCGAGCGAGGACTCGAGATCCGGCGACAGGGTGCACGCACGCTCGTTCCGCTGCTGATGACCGGCCAGGCGCCCGAACTGCGTAACGATTCCACGTTCCGCGCGCGCATCTGGCTCAATTGCCGTCCCGGCAACACCTACGACGTCGACTTGCGCACCGGCCGGCCGACACGGGTGCAGTGAGGCTCGCCTTCCTCCGGCGCACCGCGAGCGTCGTGCTTCTTACCTGCCTTGCCGGAACTCCCGTTCTGGGCCAGGGCGTCGGTGTTTCGGCCGGCTGGTACCTGACCGAGCCGGATGGCTGGCTGGATCTTTCCGTCGGGTTCTCCCGCAAGCTCACGGGCCCCATCGGGCTCACGTTCCTCGGCACCTGGCTCAATCCCGCCGCACGATCGGACGGCGACCTGATCGGCGTCGGCGCGGACCTGACGATCTCCCAGGGTGGGAGCCCGGGACCCTACCTCGTCGGTGGACTGAGCGGCGGGCTCGGGCTGCACGGAGCGGACGCCCTCTGGGGTTCCTGGTCGGCCGGCGCCGGGTACGAGTTCCTGGTCCTTGGCTCGGTGCGCCTCGGCCTCGAAGGGCGTTGGCGCGAGCTGACGTTCGGTGATGGCGGGAGCCCGGAAGTGGCCGTACGCCTCGGTTTCGGCGGCGGCGGGCGCTCGAGTTCCTCGCCCGCACCGGCGGCGCAGGCGGCGCCGCCACCGATTGCGAATGCACCGGTGCTCGCCGCCAAGACAGCCGATCCCGCTCCCATTGAAGTGGATGACTCCGCCTCGCCAGTGCCGGGAGCGCCGGGCACTGCGCTGGCGCTCGGGGTCGTCTCGACCGCCCGAGAGGTGATGGGGACTCCGTACCGGTGGGGCGGCCGGGGGAAGAACGGGGAAGGATTCGACTGTTCCGGACTGATTCAGTACTCGTTCGGGCAGCACGGTATTTCGTTGCCGCGCACCAGCGCCGAGCAGGCTCGTGAGGGCGTGGCAGTCGAGCGGCGGCTCGAGTCCCTCGCTCCCGGCGACATCCTCACCTTCTCGAACACGCGGGACCGGAAGCGCATCACCCACGTCGGGCTGTACGTGGGTGACGGGGAGTTCATCCACAGCGCCACGAAGGGCGTGCAGATCAGCAGGCTGAGCGCAGACGATCCGTACGGCCGCTGGTGGTGGAACCGGTGGGTCGGGGCGCGCCGCGTCGCAGGAGGGACTCCCCCCTAGTCTTAGTGCTTATGCTCACCGCCGGGCGCCGGAGGCTGAGCGGTTGATGGCTTCGCCGGCATATCGTGCCCGGCGTGTTCGTCCTGCCGCGTTCCTTCCCGCCCCGGGCCCGGCTTCCCAATCCGCTCCAGCGCCGCGATGTCCTTCAGGATGTTCGGATCGTTCGGGTCCAGGACCGGCCACTTCGCGTAGTCGTCCGGGACGAACGCCGCGGCCATCAGGCCCATCGCCCCGTCGGGAATCGTCTGCCCCTCTGGATTGTCATAATCCGCGCGCACCCGGTACCGCCGCCCCTCGCGGAGGCGGATCCCGTCCCCGGTGATCCCGAAGTACTTCGTCGGCATCTTGAGGAGCCGACCCTCCGCATCCTTCCGGGCGTCGAGCCGCACAATGACCTTGCCGGTCGTCGCGTCCTCGAGCTGGACGAATTCCCCGTAATCGTGCATGTGGCCGCCGGCCGCCAGCATCCGGCCACCGACCGGGAGGGTGAATTCGTAGCTCTTGGTCGAGCGCCCCGGCGGAAGGTCATAGCTGTCCGTCTCGCCGATCTCCAGGAAGCTCACGTCCATGTAAAGCGGCAGAACGTCAAGTGGGCGGGGCGAGAGGTTCTTCGGCGACCATTTGAGCCGGACCCGCAGGTACGCTCCCTCGATATCCGCCTCCCCCGTGTTGTTCCACGCGACGTACATCCCCAGGCGATAACCCGGCTGCATCGGCATGCCGATCGACTTCGGGACGATCACCGTCCCCGTCTCGCTGCCGGCCGCGACCATGCGCTCGACCGCAGGATAGAGCAGCTGGCGGCGGTCGAAATTCATGACGTTCATATGATGAACCAGCCGCTGGTCCAGCAGCTTGCCGCTGGCGTCCGACACCTCGAGCTCGAATCCGCGGAACCAGGCTTCGATCGGCCACTCGAAGCGGAGCAGCGGCGACGTCGTGCCTTCCATCTGGTGCATCTGGCCGTGATCCATGCCCTTGGGCATATGCGCGATGCGGAACGGCCCCGCGGTCACCACGACTTCCCGGCGAGACGAATCGACTTCGACTCGGAGCGGGGCGGAATCGGTGCGTGGTGGGGCCGTGAGGAGCGGGAACAGGAGCAGGCAACTGGAAGCAGT
>DASTCF010000166.1:0-12341 GCA_035711365.1 Gemmatimonadales bacterium | reverse complement strand
ATGGATCCGAACGCCGTCAGCGCGAGGCGTTGGCCGAAGGTGAACGCCGAGAGCGCCGGCGTGAGGCTCAGCAGCGCGAGGCCGAGTCCCGCTCCCATCGCGGCGATCTCGGCCCACGCATTGATCCGCCACCAGAACCAGCGGAGGAGCAGCACCAGGCCCGGGCCGGTCCCGATCAGGATGAGGAAGCGGAAGACGGTCCCGACATCCCGCATGAAGAACGACACCGATCCGGCCAGCACCGTCAGCGCCACCGAGGCCCAGCGTGCCGCCTTGAGCAGGCGGCGCTCGTCTGTCTGGCCGGTGAACCGGCCATAGAGGTCGTGGATGAGATAGCTCGCCCCCCAGTTGACCTGGGTGGAGACGGTGGACATGAAGGCTGCGAGCAGGCTCGCGAAGACCAGTCCCAGCACACCCGTCGGCAGGTAGCGCACCATGAGCAGCGGATACGCGAGCTCGGGGTCGTCGAGATTGGGAAGGATGATCAGCGCCGCGAGCCCCACGAGCACCCACGGCCAGGTGCGCACTACATAGTTGAGGATGTTGAATGCGTGGGCCGCGCGTGTCGCCTCGCGCTCGTTCGCGGTGGAGGACAGGCGTTGCACGAACAACCCGCCTCCGTCGCTGTTGCGGAACGCCCACCACTGAATGAACACATATCCGAGGAACGTGGTGAGCGGGAGCGTTGCGTCGGCCGCCGTGGGGAGGAGATCGAGCTTGCTCCCCTGCCCCGCCTCCCGGAGCGTCGAGGTGAGGGCGCCCAGGCCGCCGACTTCGTGGAGCGCGAAGCCCATCACGATGAATGCGCCGGCCATCGCAAGGATGTACTGCAGGAAATCGGTGGCCACGACGCCCCAGAGCCCGGAGGCGGCCGTATAGATCAGGACGACGACGAGAATCGGGAGGAGGGCCCAGAGTCTTTCATCACCCGGAAGCGGGGGAAGACCCTCGAGCAGGCCGAGGCCGACGACCACCTTCCGCATCGCCAGCATCCCGTAGCCGATGCTGATGCAATTGAGCGGCACGGCGAAGAGAAAGGCGCGAAGGGCCCTGAGGGTGGCCGCGGGGCGGCCGCCGTAGCGCAATTCCGTAAGCTCGAGGTCCGTGAGCACGTGCGCCCGCCGCCAGAGCTTGGCGAGCAGGACCGCGAGCAGCACGTGGCCGAACGCGAAACACCACCACTCCCAGTTGCCCGCCACCCCGTCCCGGGCGACCCGCCCCGCCACGTAGAGGGGCGTGTCGACGTTGAAGGTGGTGGCCGCCATCGAGGTCGCGGCCAGCCACCATGGGATCGCGCGGCCGCCGACGAAGAACTCCGTGAGGCTGGTGGCGCCCTTCCGGGCGAGCCAGAGGCCGAGCACGAGCGTGCCGGCCAGATACACCACGACGATAAGCCAGTCGAGTACGCTCATCCCCGGTGCGCCACGATCCAGCGCGCCACCGCTTCCTGCATGAGCCGCTGACGATGCCAGGCGAGGAGGAGCGGCGCCGGCCCCGGCACCTCCGTGGCGAGGCGCGGGTGGGCGAACAGCACCACCAGGTCCGCGCGGGCCGCGTGCTCGGCGAGCGCCGCCCTCGACCCCGGCCCGAATCCCGCCCGTCCCTTCGAGGCCCGCGGTTCCGCGAATGCCAGCACGATCCGGCTCCCCCCGGCCCCGAGCGGCACGCCAGCCGCCTCGAGCGCCCGCGCCGTGTAGTCGTTCGGCGTGGCTGGCCACGCGCCGCCCTGATCGTCGTCGACAATTACGAGCTCGATCGGCGTGTGGAAGACCGGCGCCGTGTGCCGCCGGAAACCGCGCTGGAGGAGCTTGTCGCTCAGCCTCACCCCTGTCCCCTCTCCGCGTGGCGTAGAGGGGGCCGGGGGGTGAGGATGCCGTCCCAGCGCCGCCTCATATCTCCCGATCGCCGCCCCTACTCGCTCCTCGCCCAGGCTTCCGTCCCGCAGCCCCGCTTCGATGGCCCGGTGTGCCGCCACGGGATCGTCCGGATAACAGAGCAAGTCGCATCCCGCTGCGAGGGCGCGCGCCGCCGGGTTGTCGTCCGCGGCCCCACGCAGCGCGGCGCCCATCATCAGCGCATCGGTGACCACGAGGCCGTCGAACCCGAGCTCGGTCCGGAGGAGGTCCAGGATTGCCGGGGAAAAGGTGGCGGGCAGTCCCGCCGGGTCGAGCGCCGGAAACCGGACGTGGGCCGTCATCACGCTGGCCACACCGGCCTCCACAGCGCGGCGGAACGGCGCCAGATCCTCCTCCCGGAGCACGGCCGCGCTCGCCGAGACGGTCGGAACCTCATCGTGCGAATCGCGCGTCGTGCGGCCATGCCCGGGAAAATGCTTCACGCACGCGAGGGCGCCCGCCTCCTGGCAGGCGCGGACCCACGTTGCGACCGCGAAGGCCGTGCGTTCGGGGTCGGCGCTGAAGGACCGCGTCTGCACGATAGGGTTGTCGGGCTCGCAGTCGAGATCGGCCACCGGGGCGAGCACCCAGTTGATTCCGAGCGCGAGCGCCTCCCGGGCGGTCGTGGCTGCCGCTGTACGGATGGCGTCCGGATCGTCGAGCGCCGCGAGGGCGGCGGGAGGAGGGAACTCGCTCATCCCTGCGAACTGCTGGCCCGCCCCGCGCTCGAGATCCGCCGCAATGAGCAGCGGGCGGCCCGCCCGGTCGCAGAGCTCGCTGGTCAGCCGGGAGACGGCCTCCGGCCGGCCACCGAACAGAATGAACCCGCCCGCGCCGAACTCGAGTGCGGCACGGATGGCAGCCGCCTCGTGGTCAAATCCGGATTCGGCGCGCCATCGGAGCGCCGGAAGAATGAGGCGGCCGGCGTTCACGGTGGCGTGATCGAGCCGAGCACCCGCGGACCGCGGGCGCCCGTGGCGGCGGGGAGGTTGCCCGGTTGGCCATGCAGGGTGAGATAGCCGAGGAGCCCGAACGCGACAGCTTCCTTCGCGTCGCCATCGAAGAAGAGCTCATCGAACCGGCGGAGCGGAGTCGGACGCAACAGCTTCGCGAGCTGCTCGAACACCACCGGGTGGTGGGCCCCGCCGCCGGAGATGACGACTTCCTCCGCGACCGGAGTCCACTGCCGGACAGCGCTCGCGATCGTCCGCACCGTGAGCGCCACCGCGGTGGCGACGCCGTTCGCGCCGGGGACGCGCTCGTGGAGAGTCCGGGCGTACTCGTCCCCAAACCGCTCCCGGCCGGTACTCTTGGGGGGCTTCGCCGTGAAGTAGGCATCGGCGAGCAGTGCAGCGAGGACCTTCTCATCCACCTCGCCCGCGCGCGCCAGCGTCCCGTCCACGTCGAACGGCCGGGCCGGATCCACCAGCCGTGCGACGGCGTCGATCACCGCCATCCCGGGGCCGGTATCGAATGCGAAGGCTCCATCCTCGCCGCCGCTCTTCGGGACGAAGGTGAGGTTCGCCATGCCGCCCACGTTCAGCAGGACCCGCCGCCGCTCCGGACTTGCGAAGAGCAGCACGTCGGCCAACGGCACGAGCGGTGCCCCCTGCCCGCCTGCCGCCACGTCCCGCGCGCGGAAGTTGCTCACGATTCGCACGCCGAAGCGCTCCGCGAGGACGGCGGGCTCGCCGAGCTGCCAGCTCACGAGCGGCGGCTGATGCCAGATGGTATGGCCGGGGAAGGCGATGCAGGCGAGCTCGTCCGCCCGGGTGGAGCCCGCGTCCAGCACCAGTTGCACAGCGTCGGCGGCCCATTCCGCGATCTGGATGTTGAGCCGGGCGAGGCTCGAGGCACCCTCGCCGGTCATGGCGCCCCGAAGCCAGTTTCGCTCGTCCCCGGAATACGCGCGCGTCGCAAATGCCATCAGATCGGCGCGGGTCGGACCGGCCAGGCGCACGAGCGCTGCGTCCATGCCGTCGAGGGAAGTACCCGACATGAGACCCACGACGAGCGAGGGGCGCTCCATCAGGCTCCCTTCACCGATGGCGGGTCGCCTACGATCGGCCGCAGGTGGCCTCCCGTCGCGGCGAGCCGGCGCTCGGCCTCCTCGCGGCTGAGGCCGGTCCGCGCCATGACGATCGCGGTGCGCACGCTGCCGCCCGCTGCCGTGATGGCCGCGCGCGCCGCCTCACGATCCACGCCGGCCACCTCCATCAGGATCCGCTGCCCGCGATCCACCAGCTTGTTGCTCCACGCCTGCAGGTCCACCATCAGGTTGCCGTAGGTCTTGCCGATCCGGATCATCGCGCCGGTGGTGAGCATGTTCAGCACGAGCTTGGTCGCGGTGCCCGCCTTGAGCCGGGTCGAGCCGGTCACGACCTCCGGCCCGACCAGCACGGTGATACAGGCATCGCAGGTGTCACGGAGCAGCGCGGGCGGTTCACTGCACGACAGGAAGACGGTGCGGGCGCCGAGGGTCTGGGCGCGGCCGAGCGCCGCACGCACGTACGGTGTCGTGCCGCTCGCCGCGATACCGACCACGACGTCCTTCGCGGACACCCGGCGCTCATCCATCGCGCTGATCCCGAGATTGACGTCGTCCTCCGCTCCCTCGGCGGGTCTGACGAGCGCCGGCAGGCCGCCGGCGATGACACCCACGACCATCTCGGGCGGGGAGCCGAACGTCGGCGGGCACTCGGACGCGTCGAGGACGCCGAGCCGCCCGCTGGTCCCCGCCCCCACGTAGATCAGCCGCCCGCCCTGCCGGAAGGCTGCCTCGATCAGCTCGATCGTCCGGGCGATCTCCAGCCGGGCGCCCGCGACCGCGACCGGGACCGTCGCGTCCTCGGCCGTCATCAGGTCCACGATCTCCTCCGCCGACGCCTCGTCGATGCCGGTCGTGCGGGGATTGCGCCGTTCGGTCAGCCGGGGATCGAGCATGCGCGGGCCTGGGTGCGGGTGTGGAGAGCCTTGAACCGGGCGAGATTCGGGTAAATTAGGAGGCGCTTTCGTCAGGGGGCAACCTCCACCCCCCGATCCCATCGTCACAACTCGAGGTCCTCGTGAGCCTTCGACACCGCGCGGTCGCCGTCGTGCTGGGTCTGTTCACCGCGGCCTGTTCGCCAGGCACGCCCGCCACCGCTCCCGCACCCGGCGGTGTCGCCGAGGGGATCAACCCGGGTTGGGCGCTCCGTGGAAAAGCTCGGCTCACCGAGGGGGCGTCGGCGGTCGTGGTATCCGGGAGTCCGATCGCGAGTGAAATCGGTCGCGACATTCTCCGGAAGGGCGGCAACGCGGTGGACGCGGCCGTGGCGGTCGGTTTTGCGCTCGCCGTGGTGCATCCAGAGGCGGGAAACATCGGCGGGGGCGGCTTCATGGTGTTCCGGATGGCGGACGGAAAGGTCTACGCCCTGGATTACCGGGAGACGGCGCCCGCCGCGGCTACCCGGGACATGTACATCGAGCCGGACGGCGATGTGTCCGACCTGAGCCTGACCGGGCACCTCTCCGCGGGAGTCCCCGGGTCGCCGGCCGGCCTGGTGGAGGCGCATCGCCGATTCGGGAAGCTCCCGCTCGCCGACGTGATGGCGCCAGCCATCCGGCTGGCCGATGACGGATATCTGGTCGATGAGTATCGCGCCGAGTCGATCGGCGACTACTGGGAGCGGCTCTACCTCTTCCCCGCCTCCCGGGCCCAGTTCCTTCCCGGCAATCGCCCACCTGCGCCCGGAACTACGCTCCGGCAGCCGGATCTGGGCCGCACTCTGGCGGCGATCCGCAACAGTGGCTGGGCCGGTTTTTATCGCGGGAAAGTCGCCGACCTGATCGTGGCGGAGATGGAGCGCGGCGGCGGGATCATCACCCACGAAGATCTGGCGAGCTACAAGGCAATCTGGCGGGATCCGATCACGATCTCCTACCGCGGCCACACGATCTACTCGATGCCCCTCACCTCCTCCGGCGGCACGACGCTCGCGATGATCCTCAACATCCTCGAGGGTTACGCGCCGCTCCCGCCGTTCGGGACGCCCGCGCTGCTGCATCTCGAGGCCGAGGCGATGAAGCGCGCGTTCACCGACCGGAACCAGTTCCTCGGCGATCCCGGCTTCGCGAAGATCCCGCTGGACCGCCTGCTGTCGAAGGAATACGCCGCTGCCCAGCGCGCGACCATCAAATCGGACCACGCGACGCCGACACCGACGTTCGATCCCGCCCTGCGGGACGGCGGTTCGACCACCCATTACTCCGTGGTGGACGCCGAGGGCAACGCGGTGAGCACCACGACGACCCTGAACGACAGCTACGGGAGCGCGGTGACGGTCGCGGGAGCCGGATTCCTGCTCAACGACACGATGGATGATTTTGCCGCCGCCCCCGGCAAGCCGAACATGTACGGGCTGGTGCAGGGCGAGGTGAACGCGATCCAACCCGGGAAGCGGATGCTCTCGGCGATGACGCCGTCCATCGTCGTGGATTCCGCGGGCCGCCTCGAGCTGGTCGTGGGGACTCCCGGCGGGCCTCGCATCATCACGATGGTCTACCACGTCATCTCGAATGTCATCGATCACGGGATGACGCTGCAGGACGCGGTCGAGGCGCCACGCATGCATCACCAGGCGCTGCCGGATTCCATCCGCCTCGAGCGGAACGGATTCCAGCCCGCCACACTCGCGCGGCTCCGTGCGATGGGCCACGGCGTGTACGAGGGAGGCCGGAGCGGGGACATCGAGGCGATCATCCGGGTGCCGGGCGGGTGGCTCGGCGTGAGCGATCCGAGGCTGGGAGGGGGAGGGGCGGGATACTGAGCAAACAGGACTGAGAAACGAGGACTGAGGACTGAGCGCAAGTCGGTTGCTCAGTCCTCAGTCCCCAGTCCTCAGTCCTCAGCCCTGACTCCTTCTACTTGGCTGCTACAAAATCCCCCGTCAGCCGGATCGTGATCGCCGCTCCCGGCGCGATGACGATGTCCTGGTCGCCTGTCTCGTTGGCGACCGCCGCGCCTGCGGCGCCACCGACCACGCCACCGATCACCGCACCTCCGGTATTTCCACCGATCACCTTGCCGAGCACCGCGCCGGCGGCGGCGCCTGCCCCGACCTTGGCGGCGGTGCCGCCCGTGATGCCGCGGCCCTTGAGGGTGTAGATCACCTTGTCGACGGTCCCCGTCACCGGGTAGTCCGTTCCCGCAATCGACACCGACGTCGGCTGCAGCACGATCGTTTCCTTCCCGCCCTTGGTCGGCGCCGACTTGAACTCCTTCAGCAGAATCGCCACCGTCGAACCCGCCGGAATGACGACGCGCCCATCGGCCGCGGTGATGTCCTGCCCGACCCTGGCGTACATCGTCTCGCCCGCCTTGTTGACGCGGGAGGTCACAGTGTCCCTCGCGGTGACGGTGAAGGTCGCGCCTGACGCAAGCGCGGCGGGCTTCGCAGCCGGTTTCGGCGCCGGTGCCGTCGGCGCGGGCGCTGCTGGCTTCGGCTTGGCCGTGGCCGGGGCGCCCTGCGTCGGCTTGCTGACGAAGACCGTCTCGGGCTTGGTGCCCGGGACGTCCGTCAGCGGCATGCCGGAGTCAGGCTGCGCGAGCTCGAGCTCCCGGCTCAGACTGTCCGCGGCTCCGGATGCTGACTTGTCCCCGCCCGCGCACCCAATCAGGGCGGCGAGCGCAAATGTGGCAACGAATTCTTTCATGGCGATCGTCCTCCTGATGCGCGCACTTGCCGGGCTCAAGGGGTGGCCGGCACATTGCACGCGATGAATGAGCTCCGTGCGCTCCTGCCTTACCTGGCCGCCTACCGCCGCACGTACGCGGTGGGGTTCCTGTGTGTCATCGTCTCCAACGCCCTGACGACGCTGTGGCCCCGATTCCTGCAGCGGGCCATCGACCTGATCGGCGCCGGTGCCCCGACCCGGGCCGTCGGCACCGCCGCCGCCTTCATGGTCGGCGTGACCGTGCTGGGCGGCATCGCCCGCTACGGGATGCGCCAACTGCTGAACAGCGGGAGCCGCTGGGTCGAATACGACCTCCGGAACGACCTCTTCCGTCAACTCACCCGGCTCTCGCCCGAATTCTACGACCGCGCCTCCACCGGCGACCTGATGGCCCGCTCCACCAACGACCTGCTCGCCGCCCGGATGGCCGCGGGCCCGGCGCTGATGTACATGGTGGACACGGCGGTGCGGATCGTGATCGTGGGCCCGGCGATGCTCGCGATCAGCCCCAAGCTGACCGTCGTCGCCCTGCTGCCGCTGCTCGGGCTCCCGGTCGTAATGGTGTCGCTCGGCCAGATGATTCACTACCGGTCGCTCGCCATCCAGGACCAGTTCGGCGTCCTGACGAGCCACGTCCACGAAAACCTGTCGGGCGTGCGGATCGTGCGAGCCTACCGGCAGGAAGCCGCGGAAACCGACCACTTCCGCAGCTTAAACGACGAGTACCTTACGCGCAACGTCGCCCTCGCCAAGGCGCAGGGCGCCTTTCATCCCCTGCTGGCGATGCTCGGCGGGCTCGGCGGCGTGGCGGTGCTGTTCGTCGGGGGCCGGCTGGTCATCGCCGGGACCGTTACGGTCGGCGAGTTTGTCGCGTTCGGGGTGTACCTCGTGATGCTCGTCTGGCCGATGATCGCCCTGGGCTGGGCGCTGAGCCTGATCCAGCGCGGCGAGGCCTCGATGGCCCGGATCAACGCACTCTTCCGCGAGCACCCGCGCATCACTTCCCCGGCCGCACCCGCGGTCCTGCCGCCGCGCCGCGGCGCCCGCGCGCTTGCCTTCGAGCACGTCTGGTTCCGCTACCCGGGGGCGCACGACCGCGGCTGGGTGCTGCAGGACGTGTCGTTCAGCGTGGCACCCGGCCGTTCGCTCGCGATCGTTGGTGCGACGGGCGCCGGTAAGTCCACCGTCGCCGAGCTCGCGGTCCGCACGTATGACCCCGATGAGGGAAGAATCCTGCTGGACGGCGTGGACCTCCGGAGCCTCGCACTCGAGGAGCTGCGGCGCAACATCGGCTTCGTGCCCCAGGAGACGTTCCTCTTCAGCGATACTGTGCGCGGCAACATCCTGCTCGGCGCCCCGGACGACGGCCGCCTCGAGCAGGTCTCCGAGGTCGCCCAGCTCACCGAGGCGCTCCCCGCCATGCCGAAGGGCTTCGATACGCTCCTCGGCGAGCGCGGGATCAACCTATCCGGCGGCCAGAAGCAGCGCACCGCCATCGCGCGGGCCCTCGCCCAGGACCCGCCGGTGTTCGTATTGGACGACGCGCTGAGCGCCGTGGATGTGCAGACCGAGGCCCGGATCCTCACGGCGCTGCGCCACGCCCTGAGCGGCCGCACCAGCGTCATCATCTCCCACCGCCTGGTGGCGGTGCGGGACGCGGATTGGATCCTGGTGCTCGAGGACGGCCGGATCGTGGAGGAAGGCACCCACGCGACGCTGGTGGCGGGCGGAGGACGCTACTGGGAGCTGCTGCGCCGGCAGGAAATGGAGGAAGAGTTGGCGTAGCTTCAGATCTTCCGCCGGATGAAGTCCGGCGTCAGCCCCTGCAGCCAGCCGGCCAGCCGCGTGAATTCGCCGGTCATCATCAGCAGCCCCACGAGGATCAGCAGGATTCCGCTCACCCGCATCACCCACGGCAGGTACGGCCGGAACCGCTGGAACCAGTCGAGGAACGCCTCCACCGCGTAGGCCGCGACGAGGAACGGCACCGCGAGTCCCGCCGAGTAGGAGGCGAGGAGCAGCGTACCGCGGGTGACGTCGCCCTGCGTCGCGGCGAGCCCGAGGATCGCGCCCAGGATCGGCCCGATGCACGGCGTCCAGCCGGCCGCGAAGGCCATTCCCACCAGCACCGATCCCAGGTAGCCGATCGGCTTCCGGTCGAGCTGGACCCGCTGCTCCATCTGGAGGAACCGGAACTTGAAGACCCCGAGCGAATACAGCCCGAACAGCACGATCAGCGCGCCGCCGATCCGCTGCAGCCACACCTGGTAGTACTTGAGCGCCGTGCCGAGCGCGGTGGCGCTGGCGCCGAGGAGGATGAAGACCAGCGCGAAGCCAAGGATGAACAGCACCGAGTGCAGCATCGCCAGCCGGCGCCGCCCGGTCATCTCCTCCAGCGTCATGCCGGTGATGAAACCCAGGTAACTCGGGACCAGCGGAAGGACGCAGGGGGAGAGGAAGCTCAGGATGCCGGCCGCGAACGCAACCAGGAAGCCGAGCTCGTCGGGAGCGTTCAGAGGGCCTCCAGGTCCCGCCGCCGGCAATCGCGGCAAAGCCCGTGGATCTCGACCCGGTGGCGCTCATGGAGGAAGTCGTGTTCGTCGGCGATGATCGGCAGCATTCGCTCCAGCCGTTCGTTGGTGAACTCGGCCACCTGGCCGCACCGCAGGCAGACGAGATGGCCGTGGCTGGTCTGCGGGATCACGCCCTCGAACCGCCGGAATCCGTCCCCAAAATCGTGCGCGCGGATGAGGCCGCTTCGCTCGAGCAGGTCGAGCGCCCGGTAGATTGTCGCCGTAGCGACGCGCTCGCCCTGCTCCTGGAGCCGGCGCCGAATGGCGTCGGCGGAGATGTGGTCCTGCGCACGGAAGACCGTCTCGGCGATCAGTTCCCGCTGCCGGGTGCCGGGCAGATGGTGGTCCCGCAGGAAGCGGCGGAAGCGCTCGAGAAGGTCGGAGGCCTCAGCCTTGCCCAGGTGCGCCATGAAGCCCAGGGGGGTACCACGCGTGAACCGGCAGAGGCACGGGCGGCTCTTCCTCGGTTCGCTTCGGCACGAGCGCCATGAGCTCGTCGAGCGCCTCGAGCGGCCCGCTCCCGACTTCGGCCAGCTCGGAGGCGAACTTGCCCCGCTCCTTGCCCTTGAGGGTGTGGACGTAGCGCGCCGTGTAGATCCGGCGGCGGTCGCCGTCCACCCGGGCCAGGATCGCGGTGCCGTATTCCTTCCCCTCCCGGCGGAAGGGCTGGAACACCCACAGCCCGTCGAGCTCCGACACCGGAAGCTGCCCCGCGACGGCGGCGGCGAGCTGCTCCCATCCCTCGCCCGTGCCGGGATCGGGCGGCGTGAGATCGCGGTAGGCGGTCATTTCTCGCAATAGAACCGAAGCACGTGCATGAAGTCCTGCGCGTTGGTCACGACGCCGTAGGCCTGGTGGGTGCCCCGGTCCCTGAGCTTGTTGACGACGAATTCCGTCTGGTCCACGCAGATCGTCATCAGCTCCGCGGGGACGCCGTCGTAATGGGCGTGGAACGCAGGGAGCATGTTCCCGACCGCGATCGCATGCAGCGCAGTGGCCACGAAGATGGCGCCGGTGGCCCGAACCGTGTGCTCGCGCATGGCGTCCTGCGCCTTCAGGTTGTCCGTGATCACGCCGGGAAGCGGGCCGTCGTCCCGAATCGAGCCGGCCAGGACGTAGGGCACCTTCTGGGTCACGAGGGCATGCATGATGCCGCTCCGGACCAGGCCGGATGCGACCGCCTTCTCGATGGACCCGAGGGCCCGGACCCGATTGATGGCCCGCATGTGCAGCCCGTGCCCGCCTTCGGTCGGCTGCCCCGTATTCGACATCCCCAGCGTCGTGCCGAAGATGGCCGCCTCGATGTCGTGCACCGCCACGGCATTGCCGGCCAGGACCGCCTGCACGTACCCCTGCCGGATGAACCACTCCAGGTCCGCCCGGGCGCGGGAATGGACGAGCGCCGGACCGATGACCCAGATCAGGTAGCCGCCCCGCCGCTTCTCCTCCGCGAGCCGCGCCGCCAATTCCTCGTAGTTCACGGGGCGCTCGCGGCTCACTTCGGTGGACATGAACCTGAACTCGTTCGCGCTGTGGGACCCGGTGAGGAACCCTTCCGCATGCACGAAGATGCCCTGCGTCCCGTCCTCCGCCTCACCCATCGCGATGAGCTCGCCGGAGCGGAGTCGCCGGGGCTCTGTCACCTCGAGCAGCTCGCCCCGCCGCACGATCGCGCAGTCCATCCGGGGCCGGGTCGGCGACACCCAGCGGCCGGCGCCCAGGTGCACGTAGGTCGGCAGATTCGAGGTGGAGAAGAAGCCTTCGGGGAGCACGCCGTCGGCCGGCAGCGGCTCGAAACGGGCCGCGGGAGCATCGGCGAAGAGAGGTGACCGGAAGTCCGGCGCGGAATAGGCTTGGGAGGGCATAGGCCGCACGAATCTTAGGGGCGGACCGGCAGGGATTCAAGCCGACTTGCGTGCCTGACGGGACTCTGCATCTTGTGGTGCGATGCGTCCTTACGCCATTTCGCCTTTTTCGCCGCGCCGGCGGTTTCGCGCATTTGGTCTCCTGCTCGCCTTCGGCGGACTCGCCACCGGGGCCGCCTCGCAGGAGCCCGTCAAGCCGGACACGGCCCGTCGCGACTCCCTGCCCCGCTTCGAGCTGCCGACCCTCAACGTGACGCGCACCCTCGAGCCGCTCGACCGAGTGCCCGCGGCGT
>DASTCF010000165.1:0-7432 GCA_035711365.1 Gemmatimonadales bacterium | reverse complement strand
TACATGGTGACGGAGGGCGACAACTGGCGCGGCCTCGTGTCGCGTCGGATTCTCGCCGGGACGCCGCGATTCAGCTGGGAAGCGTGGGTCCGCGCCGCGTTCGACACCTACGTCATCGCCGCCGACTCGCTGCTCCCTGGCCTGCTGCGCGATGCCGCGGGCACCACCCGGCTGGCACCGGCGATCGAGGTCCTCGCCCAGTGGGATCGCCGGAGCGATACCGCCTCCGTCGCGATGACCCTGTTCGACCGCTGGCGGGAGGCGCTCTCGGCGGGGACGGCGGAGCTCCCCGCGTTGGATAGCGCGATGGTCTGGCTGGAGCGTGACTGGGGCACCTGGCGGGTGCCCTGGGGAGAATTCAATCGGTTGCAGCGCATTGATGAGCGCACCGAGCAGGAATTCTCCGACTCGAGGTCCAGCATCCCCGTGGTGGGTGTCGGCGGTCGGAACGGCGCCGTGTTCACCTTCTACGCGGGGCCAGTGCCGGATCAGAAGCGGCGCTACGGCGAAGCCGGTGGGTCATACGTCAGCGTCGTGGAATTCGGCCCGACGGTCCGGCGACTCGCGGTGCATACCATGGGCGCGAGCGGCGATCCCCAGTCCCCGCATTACTTCGATCAGGCCCCGTTGTACGCCCGCGGCCAATTCCGGCCGGCGTGGTTCACGCTCGACGAGATTCGGGCCAATCTGGAACGGGCGTATCGGCCGGGGAGACGGTAGCGCCATGCAGACCATTCAGGGGCACACACGAGTGCGATCCTGCCTGATTCTCGCGGCGGTCTGCACGACGGGCTGCGCACGTCCCGCCGCATCGCCCCCCTCCCAGCCCACGGGCGCGGTCGATCTGTCAGCCGTCCGGAGCGAGCTCGCGCAGCGGTACGAGGAGAATCGGCGGGCCTTCCTCGCGAAGGACTTCGACGCGATCATGGCGCTCCGGACGGAGGACTTTCACAGCGTGACGCCGGATGGCGCCCAACACGACCGGGCCGAAATGGAGCAGGCGACCCGCGCCCTGCTCGACGGGATCGATCGCTGGATCGAGATCACCGTCGACATCGACAGCCTCGACATGTCCGGCGACCTCGCGCGGGTCGTTGCACGCCAGCATCTTGTGCGCATGGCCCGCCGGAGCGACGGCCTCGTGCATCACGTGGAGACCTGGGTCACGCAACGTGAGATCTGGCGGCACACTCCGGCCGGCTGGAAGCTGTATCGCGTCGACAGCCTTCGCGATCGACGCCGCCTGATCGACGGCCAGCCCGGCTGACCGGCGCTTGCCTCGGAAGCGCCGCGGCGGCCATCATTCTCGGAGGTCGCGGAGTCGCGCCGCGATGGCCCACCCCATTCCGAGGCCTATCATGAAGCCGAAGGCCCCTTCCACGACCAGGGCATCCGTGAAGCCCAGGGCGCATATCCACTACCATAAGGACGGCACGGTCTGGGCGAAGGGCAAGCTGCTGAACGGCGTGGCCACCGGCTATTGGGAGTGGTTCCGGAAGGACGGGGTCCGGATGCGGTCGGGGTACTTCGAGAACGGGGTCCAGGTCGGGGAGTGGACGACGTACGACCGGAAGGGTGCCGTTTACAAGGTGACGACCATCAAGCCGAAGGCGAAGAAATAAAGCGGGACCCGGAATGCTTCCACAGTCACAATTGATCCCCGACGAGTCCGACTTGGCGCAGGAGCGGCTCCGCGCTCCCGCCTGGGCGCGGCCCCCACGGGGAGGATTGGTGCGGTTCTCCCTGGTCGTGCTGGGGCTGGCATTCGTGCTTCGGCTCGTCGCGATGCATGGCGTGGTGCTGGCGCCGGAAGAGGCGTACTACTGGATGTACGCGCAGCACCCCGCCCTGAGCTATTTCGACCACCCGCCGATGGTCGCGTGGGTCATCCTCGCGGGAACCGCGGTCCTCGGCGACACCGAGCTCGGGGTGCGTATCCTCGGCAACCTGCTGATGTGCGCCGCGAGCGTCCTGCTGTACCTCTATGGGCGGATGTGGTACGGCCGGCAGGCAGGCCTCATTGGGGCGGCAGCGCTGCTCGTGCTCCCCGTCTATTTCGGTGCCGGGCTCATCGCCACGATGGATGCGCCCCTGATGTTCTTCTGGACCGCCTGCCTGCTCGGCGTCAGCCTGGCGCTGCGGACCGATCGTCCCGCCTGGTGGTATCTGGCCGGCGCAGCGATGGGGGCCGCCATGCTGAGCAAGTACACCGGCGTCTTCCTGGGCGTCGGCGCCCTCCTGGCCGTGATGGCCACGCCAGGCTACCGGCGGCACCTGCGCACGGCTCACCCGTACCTGGCGGCGCTGCTGGCCCTGGTCCTCTTCGCGCCCGTGATCGCGTGGAACGCCCAGCACGACTGGGCGAGCTTCCGGTTCCAGTCCGTCGGCCGGTTCGCCCGCGGCAGCTTCGACATCGCGGACCCGCTGCGGTTCGTGGGGTTTCAGGTCATGGTCGCGACACCGGTGCTGTTGATCGGGACGATCCTCTTGTCCGCGCGGCTGCTCCGCAGCCGGCGCCGGCTGACAGCCCCGCGCTGGTGGATCCCCATCTGCTTCGGCCTGCCGCTCCTGGCGGTGATGGCGTACAGCTCGCTGAGGCATACCATCCACATCAACTGGACGCTGCCGGCCTATCTGAGCCTCCTCCCCGCCGTGGCGCACCGGGCAATGATCGCCGCCCGTCACGCCCGCTTGAAGCGCGGCAGGCGCGTCGGCCTGCGCAGCCTGGCGTGGACCGCGGCCGCCTGCACGATCCTCAACGTCGGCCTGTTGGGCTACCTGCTCGCCGGGCAACCGAGACTGTGGACGATCTCGGCGTTCGGGCCGTGGCGCGAGCTCGCGCTCCTGGTCGAGGAGTACGAGGAGCGCCTGGAGGCTGAGACCGGGCAGGAGCCGCTGATCATCGCCGACGGGAAGTACCGGCTGGCGAGCGTGCTCGCCTTCTATCGCACCCCGCTCGAAGATCGCGCCCCCCCAGCGCACTTCACGAGCAGCCAGTGGCTGCTCAAGGGTAGCGGGCTCGGCTATGAGTACTGGTTCCGCCCCAACGACTGGGTGGGCAAGCCGATGGTGTGCGTCGGCCATGGCCCGGGCCTGGCCGGGGAGATCGAAGGCCGCTTCGACCGGGTCGAGCCCATCGACGACCCGCGCCTCAAGTCTCTTGGGTACGAGGCGGCGCTCTGTTACGGCTATCGCGGTCGAGTGCCCGGCACACGGGGAACCGGTCCGTGAAGCACACCCGCATCATCGTGACGCACTACGGCGGGCCCGACGCACTCGAGGTGCTCGAAGAAGAGTGCCCAGAGCCGAAGGCCGGTGAGGTGCGCGTGAGGGTCCTGGCCGCGGGAGTTTCCCTGCCCGACCTCATGATGCGCGAGGGCGTCCATCCCGAGACGCCTCCGCTGCCCTTCACGCCGGGGTGGGATCTGGTCGGCGAGGTGGATCGGCTTGGCGACGGCAGCACTGCACTCGCACCAGGCCAGATCGTCGCCGCGCTGCCGATCAGCGGCGCGTATGCGGAGTTCGTCTGCCTGCCGCAACGCGAACTGGTTCCGGTGCCGCCCGGGCTGGACCCCGCCGAGGCCGTGAGCCTCGTGCTGAACTACATCACGGCGTACCAGATGCTGCATCGTTCCGCCAGGGTCAGACCGGGCCAGCGCGCGCTGATCCACGGCGCGGCAGGCGGGGTCGGCACCGCACTCCTGCAGCTCGGGCGCCTGGCCGGGCTCGAGATGTATGGCACCTGCTCGCCGCGAGGGGCGCCAGTTGTTTCCAACCTGGGCGGCATCCCGATTGATTACCGGCAACTCGACTTCGTGACGGAAATCCGCCGCCTCACCGGCGAGGGCGTGGACGTCGTCTTCGACGGCATCGGTGGCGCACACATCTGGCGCTCCCGCAAGGCGCTCCGCCCTGGCGGGAGGGTCGTGGCCTATGGTCTGACCTCCTCGCTGCGCGAGGGCCGGCTGGCTTCCGGTCGCACCGGTCGTCGCCAGCGCTTTCGCGACATTCGCATTTTCGGGTTGTACATCGCCGGCGGCTGGCTGCTCCCGGGCCGGAGACGGGTGGTCCCCTACAGCATCCAGTGGCTCAAACGGATGATGCCGGCGCAATTTCGACAGGATCTGGTCGCGCTGTTCGACCTGCTTCAACAGCAGAAGATCAAGCCCCTCATCGCCCAGCGGTTCCTGCTTGCCGAGGCCAGGCAGGCGCAGGAGCTGCTCGGGAAGGGCGGCGTGACGGGCAAGATCGTGCTCGTCTGCAACGGGTCGTCGGTTGAATCGGGAGCGGTGTAACAACGGCATGCGGCAAACGGCGTTTCGCACCGCCGGTGCTGCCGAACGTCAGGTGGCGTTCTCCCAAGGAGGCTTTCCGTGCCTCAGATTCCGATTGTCTTCAGGAGTACGCACCGGATTCGCTTTTCCGAGCTCGATCCCTACGATCACGTCAGCACTGGCAATTACGCGATCTATTTCGTCGATCACCGCATGCAGGGGCTGCGCGACAATATCGGATGGGATCTCGCGACTCTGGCACAATTGCCGTTCATGGTCTGGGTCCGGAGAATGGAGATTGACTTTCTGCGACCGACGCTGAGTGATCAGGAGATCACCATCACCTCGTTCGTGCGCGACTTTCAGGGGGCGGATGCGCTGATAGAGTGCACGATGGTGGATGCGGCCGCCCAGCCTTTGGCTCGCTGCCTGATGACCGTCGCGTATGTAGAGAAGGCTTCACGCCGGTCGGCTCCCTGGCCGCCCGAGGTCACGGCCCTCTTCTTTGAGGGGGGTGTGACCTGAGCCGTTGGGGCGGCTTCGAAGGCCTCGCCCGAGCGCGCAGCATCGAGGGCGGTTGCGTGGCGCATCGTGGCTGCCCCGGGAACGCCTCCTGACCAGCGCTCGCACCTCAAGCGCGATTTGTAAACGGACGGCCCAGAGGCTCAAAGAGCGCACTACGGCTCCAACCCACAGGAGGCTCGTGCAATGGCAAGATTCCTTATTGAGGTGCCGCATGGGGCGGCGGCGGTGGATTGCACTCGGGCGGTGGAGGTCTTCCTCAGGACCGGTTCACACTTCCTGACGCACGCGGACTGGGGATGTCAGGACGGCGATCACAGGGCATGGATCATCCTGGAGGTCGACAGTCGGGATGAGGCCCTCAACGTTGTCCCGCCCATCTTTCAGGCGCAGGCGAAGATAGTGCGACTCAACAATTTCACGATGCAGGATCTCGAGCAGTTGCTTCAGCGTCACAAGGCATAGTTGCTCCCCGTCCGATCATAAGGGCCGCCGTCCGACCAGCGCCTGAAGATGTCGAGTCGGGGGGGGCCAGGATACTCGGCATTCCCCGCGCTGCGGTTCGATTGTCGCACACTGCTTCGCTCAGGAAGAGTACCAACATGTCACTTCGCTTGACCGTCCTGGTTGTTGCCACCGCGCTGCTGGCCGCGCCGTCCGGGCCGGCGCGCGCACCGCGTGCCTCCAGCGAGTACCTGTACCTGTGGGCGTCCTCGGCCGACAGCTCCGGACCGGACTTTCTGGCGGTATACGATGTGCGGGATCAACCGTCGGCTGATCACTATGGCGCCCTGATCGCGACGCTCCCGGTGCCCGGGCGCGGCAACCGAACGCACCACACCGAACACGACATGCCGGCCGACCGCCAGCTGTTCGCGAACGGCTATGGCTCCGGGCAGTCGTTCATCTTCGATCTGGCGAACCCATCCGCGCCGCGCCTGGTGAAGCAATTCGGGGAGGTGCGCGGGTTGATGCATCCGCACAGCTTCTGGCGACTCTCCAATGGCAATGTGCTGGCGACGTTTCAGATGCAGCACGACTCGCTGGGCCTGGCGCCGGGTGGCCTGGTCGAGCTGACACCGCGGGGCGAGCCCGTGCGCTCCGCGTCCTCCAACCTTGCCGGCGTCGACCGCCGCGTCCGCCCGTACTCGGCGGCCATTCTCCCGACGATCGATCGCGTTGTCGTGACGACCACCGACATGGACAATGCGGACACCACACGCGCCTTGCAGTTCTGGCGCCTGTCGGACCTGTCGCTGCTGCACACGATCGAGCTGCCGAACGGGCCGCGTGGCGATGAGGGATACCGTTCCGCCGAGCCGCGCGTGTTGAGCGACGGCAAGACAGTTCTGGTGTCGACCTTCAACTGCGGTTTGTACCTGCTCGACGGCATGGCGGGCTCGACGCCGAGTGCCCGCCTGGTCGCATCGTTTCCGCGGAAGCCACTCACCTACTGCGCGGTGCCGGTCGTGGCCGGGAAGTACTACCTGATCACCGTGCCGGCCTGGAGCGCGGTCGTGAGCCTCGACGTGTCGGACCCGGCACACCCGCGCGAGGTGTCGCGCCTGACCCTCGGCAGTGAAGACGTGCCGCACTGGATCGGGCTCGAGCCGAATCACCAGCGCGTGGTCATTACCGGCTATCGGGCGATGAAAACGCGGGTGGTGATGGCGCGCTTCGACGAGACGAGTGGCAAGCTGGCATTGGACGAGCGATTCCGGGCTGCCGGAAGCACGGAGCCGGGGCTGCGCATGGAGGGCATCACGTGGCCGCATGGTGGAAACGGGGCCGCGGTGCCGCACGGGGCGGTGTTCAGCCGGCCGTAGTGACTGCGGCTGCTTCACCGAGCGCCGCGGAAGCAGCGCAGGTCATCAGGTGACACACTCCTCAAACCGCTCCAGGTGCCATGTCCAGGCTTCTCGTCGTCCTAGGCGCAACGATCGGTGGTGCCGCGGGTTGGTGGCTCGGTGCGTTCGTCGGGACGATGACGGCGTTCCTCCTGAGCGTGATCGGAACCGCACTGGGGGTGTACGTGGGCCGGAGGCTCGCGGCCGGCCTCGACGGCTGATGGTGCCGACTGACCGGCGCCTGCGGCTGGCGGCTGGCAGTCACCTGGAATCTGTTCGACGGCCGGCAGTACACCCACATCTCTCACCCAATGGAACCAGACCACATGCGCCGAGTATTTGTCGCACTCGTCCTCGCGGGATCGACCGGTGTGCACTCCGCTGCCGCTCAGGATCCCGCGGTCATGGCGACCGTGAACCAGTTCGTGAGCAGCTTCAATCAGGGTGACGTGAAGGCGGCGGCCGCCGCGTGCGCCGACCAGACGTCGATCATCGACGAGTTTCCGCCATACGCGTGGGACGGGGCGGGAGCGTGCCTGAAGTGGATGGCCGACTACGACGCGGATGCCAGGAAGAATGGCATCACCGACGGCGCCGTCACCCTCGGCACGCCGCGGCACGTCGACGTCGCGGCGGATCGCGCCTACGTCGTGGTGCCGGCCGATTACGGGTACAAGAGGAACGGGCACCCGGTGAAGGAAACCGGGTCGATGCTCACCGTGGCGCTTCAGAAGAGCGCCGCCGGCTGGCGCATCACCGCCTGGTCCTGGGCGAAGAACTGAGCGAGGT
>DASTCF010000164.1:0-2639 GCA_035711365.1 Gemmatimonadales bacterium | reverse complement strand
ATCGTGGTGGGGTTCGAGCGGCAGCTGGAGCGGTTCACGCACTGGTATGAGCGCGGGATGGAATGGTCACTCGACCACCCGCGCTCGGTGTTCGGCATCTCGGCCGCGGCCGTGCTGATCACCATCCTGCTCGCGGCCATGCTGCCGAAGGAGATCCTGCCCCAGGTGGACGAGGGCGTCGTCGTGGCCGACCTGGCCCTCCCCGAAGGCACCGCGATCGAGGAGACCTCCCGGCAGGCGGCCCGCCTGCACGAGGCCGCGAAGGGGCTCGGGGTGGCCGGTGTCTATGCCCGGATCGGCGCGGCCACCGACGAGGAAATCCTTGCGGGCGCGGATCCGGGTGGCGGGAACACGGCCCAGCTCATCCTGCCCGTGCCGGCCGGCAAGGACGCCAGGGAATTCGCGGATCGGCTCCGCCAGGCTGTGCCCGACCTGGCGCAGGGTGCGCTCGCCATGGATCTCGCGGGGCAGACGGAATTCGGAAGCCTGATCGGACGCGAGGGACGCCTGGTGCGGGTAGAAGTGAGTGCTCCGTCGCTCGCCGAGTCGGAGCGGTGGGCGGACTCGGTGCGCGGGGTGCTCCGGACCCTCCCGACGCTGGCGGATGTGCGCGATGCCCAGCGCGGCACCCAACCCCTGATCGAGGTGTCACTCGAGCGGCGCCGGATTGCGGAGCGGGGACTCGAGGTTGGAGCCGTCGCGGACGCCCTCGCGGGCGGGCTGGGCGGGGTCGAGGCGAGCGAGCTCCGGGAGACCGACCGCCGGACGCCGATCACCGTGCGCCTGGCCGGCCTCGCCAACGAAGATCTCGAGCAGGCCCTCCGAACCACGGTCGGCGGTGTCCCCGTGGGCGACCTGGTGAAGGTGACGGAGACCCGCGCCCCGATCGAGGTCGTCCGGGTAAACCAGCGGCCGGTGACGGTGCTCGAGGCCTCGGTCCAGGCCGGCGGCACCGCCCGCGCTGCCCGCGAGGTCTCCCGCCGCCTGGAGCGGCTCACCCCACCGCCGGGAGTCGGCTGGACGCTGAGCGGCGCCGACCAGGAGCGCCAGCGGACCAGCCGCGAGCTTGGGCTTGTGGCGCTGCTCTCGGTCGCGCTCGTCTACCTCGTGCTTGCAGGGGAGTTCGCCTCGTTCACCACGCCGCTTGTCGTCATGCTCACGGTCCCGCTCGCGGGCGCCGGCGGCATCTTCGTGCTGTGGCTCACGGGGCAGAGCCTCAACGCCGTGTCCCTCATCGGGATGGTTGTGATGATCGGCATCGCCGACAACGACGCCGTCGTCAAGCTCGACGCCATCCGCCGGTTCCGGGAACAGGGCGTTCCACTCCGCGAGGCGATCCTCCGGGGCGGGAAGCAACGCCTCCGCGCTATCGCGATGACCTCGCTGACGACCATCACCGGCGTGCTGCCGCTGGTCTTCGGACTCGGCAGCGGCGGCGAGCTCTACCAGCCACTCGCCGCGGGCGTCATCGGCGGCAGCGTCACCGCGACGCTGGTGACGTTCTTTCTGATGCCGGTGGGGTATTACGTAATTGAAAGGCGCAAGGCAGATGGGCAGATGGGCACATGGGCAGTCGAACCGCAGGCCGGTGGGGATCGGAGTCACCGCCCATCCGCCCATCCGCCCATCCGTCCATCCGAATCATGATTCTCTGGTCCGTCCACCGTCCCGCGGTGATTCTCGCCGCCGCGCTGGCCCTCGCACTCGCCGGCGGTGTGGCCTTCACCCGCCTCCCGCTCGCCACCCGCACCACCGTCGAGCTCCCGCGTCTCCGTGTGAGCGCCCAATGGCCGGGCGCGGCCGCCGAATTGGTAGAGACTTACCTGACCGCGCCGATCGAGGCGGCGGTGCAGGTCGTTCGCGGTGTCCGGAAGACCTCGAGCGAGTCCAGGGAGGGGGAATCAGTACTCACTATCGAGCTCGAACCGGACGCTGACGTTCGCATGGCGCGGCTCGGCATCCTCGAGCGGCTGGAGCTGCTTCGACCGGAATTGCCGATCGGCGCGATCGCGCCGACCGTGGAAAACTGGGTGCCGGAAGATCTGAGCGAGCGCCCACTGCTGCGATATACAGTCTCTGGACCATACACCGCCGGCACCCTGAGCCGGATCGCCCGAGAGGAAATCACCCCGCGGCTGAGCGCCGTGCCCGGAGTCGCGGGGATTCAGGCCCGCGGCGGCGCGGAGCTCGGGGTCTCAGTTTCCTACGACCCGGCCCGCCTGCGACAACTCGGGATTGCGCCGTCCGCCATCTTCGATGCGCTCCAGGACTCGCGCCTCGTCCAGGCTCTCGGCCGGGAACGGCTGGGCGCCACCGAGCGAAGCGTCGTCCTACGCGACCAGCCCGGCGCCGTCGAAGCCCTGGCCGATCTTGTCGTTCCCGCCACCGGCGGGCGGCTCTTCCGCCTGGGCGAGCTCGCCACCGTCCGGCCGGAGGAAGACGCCCGGGGGACGTTCTACCGGATCAACGGGCAGCCCGCCGTATCGCTCGACATCTCCCGCCTCGCCACCGCCGACGCCATCCAGACCGCTCGCCGGGTCCGCGCCACACTCGGCGAGCTGCAGCCGCTCCTCCCGCCGGGCATCCGCCTCCGGGTCGAGGACGACGAGAGCCTCGAGCTGGCCAAACAGCTCCGCGAG
>DASTCF010000163.1:0-10922 GCA_035711365.1 Gemmatimonadales bacterium | reverse complement strand
AGGACCTCGGCGTGAAGGCCGGCGTGTACACGAAGCGAATGGAAGGGATGGTCGCGTCAGTGCCCTTGGGCGTCGATCCGGACTCGTCGATCTTCGGTAACGCGGACTTCGGCAGCGTGAAGGGCCTCGAGCTCCTGGCCGAGCGGCCCCTGCAGAATGGCTGGGGCCTCCGCGTCGCGTACACCCTGCAGAAGGCGACCGCATCGTCAACCAGCGCGTATCTGACGACCAGGGTGCCTCGCGTCGATCCCGTCACCGGCGACACCACCTTTCCCGCCGCCGTGGACTACCCGCTCGACTTCGACCGCCGCCACACATTCACGGCCATCTTCCAGTCCCAGGTGAGCGAGCACGCCGGCGTATTCGCCGGCCTGGAAGGTGCCGCCATCCTCCATTTCGGCACTGGCCTGCCCTACTCGCGCACCAATGCCGCCGGCGATTCGCTGGTAGGGCTTCCCAACGACTACCGGCTGCCGTCGCAGTCCACGCTGGACCTGCTCATCCGGAAGCCGTTCCCGCTGGGACGGATTGGCGCCGGCGTGTACCTCGATGTCCGCAACGTGTTCAACCGGTCGAATATTGTCGCGGTCCGGCGCGATACCGGCGAGCCCGAACTGGATGAGGCTTCGATCCTGCTGGCGACGCAGGCCGCGTTCGAGGCGCACCCGGAGCCGATCCCCTTCGAGTCACCGCGCTATCGGGCCTACGGAGATCTCGACGGCAACGGCGTGATCGAAGGAGCCGGCGAGCTCCTGCCCCTCTATGAGCGCGCCGCGCGGGACTACAACCAGCCGGTCTTCGCCTACGGCCAGCCGCGCCTGGTTCGCCTCGGGATGGAGCTGCTGTTCTGAGCGGGATACCGGTTCAGGCGACCGGGGAGTTGACACGCTGACGGTCCCGCTCCTCGCGGTCGGTCGCAGCCTCGCGACGGCTCCACTGGAAGAACAGGATGCCCATCGCCAGCCAGAGAATCGGATCGGCCACCGCTTTCATGAGCAATCCCGCCACCTGCTGATCGGCCCCCGCGGGGATTCCGTGCACCCTGGGGGCAAGTTCGTAGAGCGCGTAGACGGGAAAGTCAGCGAAGGTAAGGAAGGCCGCGGGGACAGTGGGCACCACGGTCGCGAAGAAGAGGTATCCGATCTGCCACGGCGGAGACACCCGGCTGATCATCGGGTTGGGCGCCAGGATCGGCCACCACATCACGAGGCCCCCGGCGAGCCAGGCCATGTCGATGAGGAATGAGCCCGCCTGGGTGCGCCGGAAGCCGTCCACGACCGCCGGCACGTGGGACGTCAGCAGAATGGCGTCGGTGATGATCAGCGCGACGACCGGCAGGGCCAGCACCCGCAGGAGGCGTCGGGCGACCGAGCCTTCGCGGGTGGCGAGCGGGAGCCAGTCCGGGACGCCGAGCAGCAGAAGCGGCGGCGCGACCAGGGTGTACAGAATCCACTGGATCGTGTGAACAGACAGGAGGTACCCGGAGCCCAGTGCGCCGATCGGCCAGTCCGTGGCGGCCCACAGCGCCAGCGCGCCGATGCCGAACCACACCCACTGCCGGCGGGACACAGGCGGCCTCCCGGGAGGCGCCGCCTTCGGAGCCATCCGCCGCACCATCCAGATGTAGCCCCCCACCAGGGCCAGCATGAACAGCCACACCCCCGGATAGGGCTGCCAGTGCCAGGTCCACGCGACATCCCGCGCCGCACACCACCAGGTCACGTCTGTCGGTCCTTCCTACTCGCGCTCACCATAGCGGCGGACGGGGGCACGCACCAGCACGTCGCCCGCTCGCTCGAAATGCAGGACCAGGTCGATCGTATCCCCGGCTGCCAGCGGGCCCTCGAGTTGGTCGAGCATGAGGTGGAGTCCGCCCGGGGCGAACACGACCGCTGCACCCGGAGGAATCTCGACGGCCTCGAGGTGGCGCATCACCATCTGGCCACCGGCCTCGACCTGCTGGTGAATCATCACGAGGCCCGCCCCGGCCGCTCCGGCGCCGCTCAGCCGGTCGGACTCGATGCCGGTGTTGCGTATCGACATATACGCGGATGCGACATCGCCTAGTACCGTTTCGAATACATACGCGTCCCGAATCTCGACGGCACCGGCCCGGACCGCCCCCGGCGCGGCCCCGCATCCCGCCGCGAGCAGGGCGAGGACGAGGGCCTCCTTCACGAACCGGCGCCAATTTCGACGAGCGCCGGGAGCTCGCGGGCCCAGTCCGCCTGACGGGTCCCGAACGGGAAGGCGAAGCGCCCGAGCCCGTCCCGGGTGAAGACGATGATGTGCGCCACGTGTCCGACGAGGTACCGGCCCTCGCCGATGTCCTCCCGGACTGCGGGTGGAAGCCGGAGCAGCCGTTGCGTACTGTCGATCTCGGCCGCGGTGCCCGTGAGTCCGACGAAGCCCTTGTCGAAGTGATCGAGCCAAGCTCGAAGCCGCTCTGGCGTGTCCCGCTCGGGATCTGTGGTGACGAAGACGACCTTGACGCGGCGCGAGATCCGGTCGGGGAGTTTGTGCAGGGCGGCGGCGAGGTTGGCCATGTGCACCGGGCACACATCCGGGCAACTCGTATAGCCGAAAAACAACAACGTCAGGTAGCCTTCGGTGTCCCGGCGAAAGGCGAAGGGCGTGCCGTCGGTCGCGGTGAGCGTGAAATCCGGTTTCGGCCTCGGATTGGGATACTCGACGGCGCGGGATTCCCCGGTGGCCGGCGGAGCCTCTGCTGCAGGCGCCTGGTCGGAGCGGCACGACACGACCAGACCCGCAGCGGAGAACAGCACGGCAGAGAGGACAGGCGCTCGCATCCCCCAAAGGTAATGTGGTCTCCTGGCCCCTTTCCCGTTCCGCCTCTCTCACCGCTCACGGCCTGACTGTTATAGATTCGCCCCATCCTCTCTCCGGAGGCGCTTTCCCATGATCCTGCTCCTGCTCGGCATCGGCCTCGCGGCCGGCGTACTCTCCGGCCTGTTCGGGATTGGCGGCGGGGTATTGATTGTCGTGGCGCTGGTCCTGGTGGCCAAGTGGCCGATCCTCCAGGCGACCGGCACTTCGTTAGGCGCGCTGCTGCTGCCGGTCGGGGTGCTCGGTGCCCTGGAGTATCACCGGCGCGGGCACGTGGATTTCAAGGCAGCAGGACTGATCGCGCTCGGCCTGTTTCTCGGCGCCTGGTTCGGTGCGCGCATCGCCGTACAGACCCCGCCGGCGACTCTCCAGCGGCTGTTCGCCGTCTTCCTGGTCGCGATGGCCGTCCGGATGTGGATCGGCGCGGGACGCTGAGCGTCCCGCGCCGATCGGAGCAGCACGAGCCTGCCGGTCAGTCCACGCGGGCCATCATCCGGTTGATCGGGCGCACCAGCCCGAACATGATCACGCTGGCGAGGATCGCGAACCCGGCGACCGCGCCAAAGATCTGCGGGGTCGTGAACGACTCGTAGAGCCCCGTGACCCGCCCCGCGATCAGGTTCCCCATCGAGGCCGCCAGGAACCAGACACCCATCATCATGCCCTTCACCCGGTCCGGAGCGAGCTTCGTCATCGAGCTCAACCCGACCGGGCTCAGGCACAGCTCACCGATCGTGTGGAGCAAGTAGGTCGCGACGAGCCACATCGGGCTGACGCGCACGCCGGATGCCGCGGCAGTGGCCCCGCCGACCATCACAAGAAAGCCCAGACCGACGAAGAACAGCCCGAAGCCGAACTTTGTCGGACTCGTCGGGTCGCGCTTGCCCAGGCTCACCCAGATCCAGGCAAACACCGGAGCGAGCAGCACGATCATCACCGCGTTGACTGACTGCAACCAGCTCGACGGGAACGTCCATCCGAGGACGGACGTGCGCGTGTTCTCCAGGGCGAAGAGGTTCAGCGTCGACGCGGCCTGCTCGAACGCCGACCAGAACACCGCCGCACCCGCGAAGAGCACCACGATCACGATCAGCCGCTTCCGCTCGTCCCGAGTCCACGTGCCGGCCATGAACAGCCAGGTGAAAAACGCGACAACGATCAGGAAATACAGGATGCTGAATGCGTCGGTGACGGCCTCGACGCTCAGGGTCCCGTTCCGCACCAGGAAGGCGACGAGACCCATGATGAGGAGTAGCGATACGATACCGATGCCGAGCTGGCGCCGGGCCGCCGCGCCCTCCTCCGATTCCGGCGCGATCGCCGGGCGGATACCGGCATCCCCGAAGTACTTCCAGCCCAGGCGATACTGAATAAGGCCGAGGAACATGCCGAGGGCGCCCACACCAAAGCCCCAGTGCCAGGAGTTCTCCGGCCGGAAGCCCATGTTGGCCAGGATCTCCTTGAAGGCGTCGCTCTGGGCCAGCCAGCCCACGATCAGGGGCGAGAGGAACGCCCCGAGGTTGATTCCCATGTAGAAAATCGAGAAGCCCGCGTCGCGCCGGTGGTCCTCCCGGCCGTACAGATCGCCCACGATCGCGCTTACGTTCGGCTTGAGGAGACCGGTGCCGAGCACGATCAGGACCAGCCCGAGGTAGAAGAGCTTGGCCCCGGGAACTGCCAGGCTCAGCTGGCCGAACATGATGAGGACGCCGCCGTAGAATACCGACCGCCGGAGGCCGAGAATCCGGTCGGCGACCCATCCGCCCGGCAGCGAGAGCATGTAGACCAGCGCCACGTACGTCCCGTAAACGGCACCGGCCCTGCCCACGTCGTATCCCAGGCCCCCGTTCGCGACCGTCGCGGTCATGAACAGGATGAGGATGGCCCGCATCCCGTAGTACGCGAAGCGCTCCCACATCTCCGTAAAGAAGAGCGTCGACAGGCCGCGCGGATGACCGAAGAACGCAGTATCGCCAGGGACGGCGCCGCGATCGTTCGGCGAGGCGGTTGCAGTAACCACGGGATGGGCTCCTTGGGGTCGGGTAAAGGGGGTCAGCGGGGATGCTTTGCCAGAATGTCGCTCAGCACGACGCGGTCAATCCTGCCGTCCATCCGCACTCGCACATCGTAGTTCTCCCAGTACATGAAGTCCCGCAGCGCCTCGAGGAACAGTGGGGTCGCACTCCGTTGCGGCGCCCGCAGCCACTTCGCCGCCTGGCCGGCCGGCTCCCGGAGCAGGATCGGCTCCAGCTGGCCCACAACCTCAGGCGTAAGCGGGATGAGATCCGCGGGCTCGCTCGGGAAGAAGTGGAGTTTGTGGAGCGTCAGCAGCCGGTCGAGCTCGGCGATCGGGTCGACTGCATCATAGACCCGGATGTCGATGAACCGGTCGTTCGCGCCAAGGTAGCCCCCGCCGCGCCGGACCACCAGCAAGGCCGCCGATTGCATCCCCCCCTTGTCACCACCGCCGGCCTGCCCGGCCCGGAGCGCAGCCATCAGCCGGTCGGCCAATGCCCCCGGGGTGCGCTGGAAGGTCTCGGCCATGTTTCTGACCGTCTGGTCGGACACCATGATATTGGCCTGAGCAGCGAAGTCCCGCCCGACAATCACCTCGCCCTTCACCCCCGACACCACCTTCCCCGACCCTCCACCCCCGACCCGCCCCCCGGCCCAATCGAACGTGCGGGTACCGGTGAAACTCGCGGCCGTTCCGCGGGCATCCACGATTCCCACCTGGCGATCCTGGAGCATCGTGTCGGTCCGCATGACAATCCGGAGCGCCTCCTCGGCGGTCGCGCCCTCGGCCAGCAGCTCCAGACCACGTTCGCCGTAGGCGGTGTTTCCCAGGCTCTGGGTCGCGACCGCCCCGATACCGGCCTGGGCCCACGGGACGATTCCGCCGACATTCGGGAACTTTGATTGTACCGCGACGCCCAGATCGCCGGTCGCGGAATCCCAGGCCACGATGCTGTAGGTGTGGGCGAGCTTCTGGAGATGGCTGGGCGGACTGATCGGCTGCTGGGCGGGGAGATCGGTACCGAATGCTGCCCCCGCCAGCAGGGTGACGCGGGCGGCGCGGAACCACCTCACGATTCGCCCCGGACCTTCTTCTTGAGGAATTCGAGTTGGCGATCCGCGGCGGCCTCGCGCGCCGCCCGGTCCATCTGGCCGCGGAGGAGATCCTCGTCCGGCTCGGGAGCGGGCGGCGGGTTTCCAGCGCTGCCCCGCGCGGCTTGCACCTCTCCGCGCATCGTTTCGTATTCGCGTTCAGCGATTGCCAGTTCGTCCCGCTGCACGGCGACTTTCCGCTCCAGGACTTCCACCCGCTCGCGATGTCGCGCGGCAAACCGTTCCGCTACCTCGACCGTTTCGGCATCGCTGATTCCGGCGGCCAGGCGGCCGCGCCGCTCGGCATCCTCCAGTTGCTGCCGCTCCCGCGCGAGTTCCCGTTCGGACGCGGCGAGCGCATCCCGCATCGCACGGAGGCCGACCTTGGCGTCGAGGAGGGCGGCGTGCAGCATCTGCGCTCGCTCCCGTGGATCCGCCGGCGGCGTGTGCTCGGCGAGAAATCGCTCCAGGCGGGCACGCAGCGATTCAAGCACCCTCAGGACTTCCGAACGGTCTTGGCGTAGAAGGACGTGAGCACGCGCTCTACCTTGGCGGAGCCGCACGCGGGGCAGGATACCCGGGCGCGCGCCGCGTCCTTCATCGGGATGACACGGGTAAACTGATGATCGCACGCCGTGCAATGAAATTCATAGGTGGCCACGCGTGTACCTCCGAACATGGATGGCGAATGTTAGGGTTGGGTCCGAGGGGCGTCAAGCAACTGCCACATCACGGGTTGGCCGGCTCCGGTTAGCTTTCAGGTGTTATCCGTCCTGCCACCCGACTCGCCCCGAGGTCCTCATGCAGAACCGCTTCGCTCCTGCCCTGCTTCTGCTCCTCAGCGCCTGTGGGAGTGGCGAACCCCGCTCGTCGTGCGGCATCGCGGCACTCGCCGGCCCGACGATGCTGCTGAGCGAATTCTCGACCCCGAACCAGGCCCTGGGTGTCCCACCCGAGCAACTACCCGGGCGGCTAGTCGCACGATTCGTGGCCGGACCCGCATTCCCTGCCGTCGTGGGCCGGACCGATTCTACCTGGGCGATCGGTGTGGAAGGGTCTCCTCCCGCGAAGGTCACGCCGGGGTTCGGCGTGTTGGTCCTCGATCCGGCGGGGGCGGCCCGGGGCGTGCTCGTTTACGAAGGTGATCCCGTGGCGCGCGCGCCCGTGATCGGACAGGTCACGATCGGCGGGAGCACGACCGTGCCGTTGCTCGGCATCCAGGTACCGGTCGCGAAGTACGAGGATCCGCGTTGTCCCGTGTTCCCGGATTCGGTGCTGCAATGAATGCTCCCCGGATCGCGGTCAGCGGACTCATCCGCCAGATTGACGGTATCGACCGGTCCGGGGTCAATGTCGCGTACCTCGCCGCGGTCCTCGCCGCCGACGGCATTCCCGTCATCCTCTCACCGGTGCTCGGGCCGGATCGCGCGGAGGCCGCGCTCCGTGGCGTCGAAGGGCTCCTCCTGACGGGCGGCGAGGATGTCGATCCGGCGCATTACGGCGGTGTTCCCTCGCCACGGCTCGGGGTCCTCGACAGCCGTCGGGACGCGTTTGAGCTCGCCCTGTTCCGGTCGGCGCGATCCCGCGGCATGCCAGTTCTCGCCGTGTGCCGCGGCCTGCAACTGGTTAACGTCGCCCTCGGCGGAAGCCTCTGGCAGGATCTGCCGACCGACCGGCCCGGTGACATCCGGCATGACCAGCAGGCCGCGCGGGATCGACGAACCCATGCCGTGCGCGTCACGCGCGATACCCGCACCCGCGCGCTCCTCGGGGCGGAGCGCCTGCTGGTGAATTCGTTTCATCATCAGGCGATACGCGAGCTGGGCGAAGGCCTCGTGGCCACGGGTTGGGCGGAGGACGGAGTGATTGAAGCGGCGGAAGTCGAGGACGGCGGGTGGGTGGTCGGCGTACAGTGGCACCCGGAAAGCTTTCATGCGGAATCGGCGTCGCCGGATCTGGCGTTGTTCCGGGGCCTGGTCGCGGAGTCCCGGCGGGGCACCGGCTAATGCAGAGGTTCCTCCTCGGCGCGCCCGAGCACCCGCGCGATGCGATCAGCAGACAGGACCGTGGGGAAGAACACCCGATCGCTCACCGAGTTGAGCGCGCTTCGGGCCGTGCGGAACCGTTCGGAGGTCGTGCGGAAGATCGTTTCCAGGCCGAGCCGGTCGGCGAGGCCGTGATCCGACGCCATCGAGAATCCACGCCGGCCGATGGCCTCGTAATACCCGACGTCCGGACCGCCTTTGCGGACACGGCGGGCCGCGATATAATCGGGAAATACCCCGGCCAGCCAGAGGGCGTAATTGCCCAGATGCGCCATCACCTTGAAGCGGCGGTCGCCTTCGGTCGCTTCGAGATCCGCGACGATGTCCACGAGGTAGGAATGACGCTGGTCATCGTTCCAGTCCACCCGCCACGCACGGTCCCGTTGACCAAAGGCCAGGAGCAGTGCCGCGAGATAATCGGCCACATCGCGCTCATCGAGGCCCGCCTCGAGCAGGGCACGACGAACCACGACGTACAGGAACAGCGGGGCCGAAGGCACCCGGATGGACCGGACTTCGAGCAGGCGCTCGGCGAGCTCGGGCGCGTCGAGCAGCGGATCTGGCCCCTCGGCTTCGAGCTGATGCTCGAGCCGCGCCCGCTCGACCGCGGAGCCCCGGCTCAACAGGAGCAGGACGAGTTCCAGATCGTTCCGGGTGAGTCGGCCACGCGTATCCGCGAGAATCATGTCGTCGCCCCATGAATGATGCCGTAACTCTCGGCCGGCTGGCCGCGTTCGGCCGTTCGCTCGCGTCGATCCGCGAGCCCGCCAAACTGGCCCCGCGCCTTGCTGCCGCTCTTCGCGAGGGCTTCGGTCCCTGCGGGGTCATCATCGCCCTCAGGGCTGGAGAACGTGCAAGCCTCGTGCCGGTGCACACCGAGCCGGTCAATCTGGAGACCCGTTTTCCCGCGCTCGAGTCAGCGCTGGTGGCCTCGAGGCACGACTCCGAGGAGACCGGAACCTGGCTCGCGACGCCGCTGATTGCGTCAGGCCTGGCGCTTGGGGCCGTCGGACTCTGGCTCCCCGGCCGACAAACGGAGCCGGCGGATCTGGCCCTGCTCGAGGCGTACGCCTGCGCGGCGGCGCTCGCCCTCGAGAGCCTGCGTCACGATGCCGCGCACGAGGACGCGCGCCGGGCGTGGGAACGCATGGTCGACGCCGTGCCCTTCGCGCTCTGTCTGGTGGATGGCCGGGGCCGTGCCCGGCGCGCCAACCGGGCCTTCGCGGCCCTGGTCAAGGCGCCGACGACGGCAATCGCCGGCCGTCCCTGGCTGACCCTCGTGCCACCGGCCTGGGGGGAGGGGCTGGCCTCGGTACTGTCCGCGCCGGGGTCCGGTCGCGAGGTCCAGCTGCGCGCCGGCCCGCGCACGTTTGGTGTGAGCGCATACCCGATCGGGGCCGCGGGGTCCGGCGATGCGGTTCTGGTCTTCGATGACCAGACGGACCGGCGCAGGCTCCAGGAACAGCTCATCCAATCCGAGAAGATGTCCGCCATCGGCCAGCTCATCGCCGGCGTAGCACACGACCTGAACAACCCGCTGGCCTCCGTGGTCGGTTTCGCGGACTTCCTCCTCGAGGGACGCAACGTCCCGCCGCAGCTCGAGGAGCCGATCCGCGTGATCCAGCAGGAGGCGGAGCGGGCTGCAAATATCGTCCGCAATCTACTGAGCTTCGCGCGGAAGCAGGATCACCGGCGGAAGCCGACGCCGCTGGCACCCCTGCTCGAGACGACGTTCGCGCTGCTCCGGAACCAGATGATCTCGAACCGGGTCGAGGCCCTGCTGGACGTCGAGGCGGACCTCCCGGCGATCGACGTCGATGCAAACCAGATCCAGCAGGTCTTCGTGAACCTGATCAACAACGCGGCCCAGTCCATCGCCTCCGGAGACCGGCCCGGCCGGGTCATCGTGCGCGCCCGGCGATGGAGGGACGGCGTCGCGGTGGAAGTGACCGACGATGGGCCGGGCATGACACCCGCGATCGCCGCGCAGGTGTTCGAGCCGTTCTTCACGACGAAGGCAGAGGGCCTGGGAACCGGGCTCGGGCTGTCAATTTGCCAGGGCATCGTGAAGGAGCACGGCGGGAGGATCCTCCTCTCCACGGCGGAGGGACAGGGCGCCACGTTCACAGTGGAGCTGCCGCGGAGCAGCCGGCCTCCGGTCGAACGGGTCCCGGAGCCAGGGCGGCTGGCCACGCCGCAACTCCGCATTCTCGTCGTCGACGACGAGCCGCACATTCTCCACTATATGCGAGCCACGCTCGAGGCCTGGGGCCATACCGTCGACGTCGCGAGCGACGGGCAGACCGGCCTGGATCGCGCCGCGCAGGGCGAATTCGACCTGATCATCTCCGACCTTCGGATGCCGCGCCTCAACGGACGCGAGTTCTTCGAGGAGCTCGGGCGAAGGAAGCCCGAGGCCGCGGCCCGCATGGTCTTCAGCACCGGCGACACCGTGCACGGCGACACGCTCGCCTTCCTCGAGCGGCAGGCTCATCCCTACCTGCACAAGCCGTTCAGCCTCGCCGAGCTCCGGCAGCTGCTCGCCCGCGTGGCGCGTGATTCCGCCCCCGCCACCGGGTCCGGCGAATGACCCTTCGCGTTGTCCACGTGGCATCGGGTCGGGAGTGGCGCGGCGGCCAGAAGCAGGTCTGGCTCCTTGCCCGCGCACTGGCGCGCCGCGGCGGCGTGGACCAGTGCGTTGTCACCAGCGCCGGCAGCGAGCTTGGACGCCGGCTCGCCGCAGACAACATCCCGGCCTCCACTCCCGGCTGGACCGCCGCCCTCGATCCGCGCGCCCTGATGGCGCTCCTCCGCGTCGGCAGGCGCGGCGGGATTCTCCACGCCCATGACGGGCATGCACTGACGCTCGCCGGCGTGGCGGCCGCCCTGCTTGGCGCCCGGCTCGTCGTAACCCGCCGCGTG
>DASTCF010000162.1:0-8810 GCA_035711365.1 Gemmatimonadales bacterium | reverse complement strand
GCAGGCGGGGATGGCGGACCTGGCCGACCGCGGCCGGCCGATCGTGGCGGCGGAGCCCGAGAGCCCGGCCGCGAAGGCGCTCACCGAGATCGCCGCGGCGGTGGCCGAGGCGGCGAGGGCGTTGCGCGGGGAGTTGCCGATTCTCCGAGGGTAGCCCCTTATTGCGTTGCCTCGAAGGCCTTCACCGCGCGGGCCACGGTGAAGTGCATCCGCTCCCTCCCCAAACGCTCTCCCAGGCCGGACCGCAGGACCTCCCCCAGCGCCTCCGGGCTCAGCGCGGCCAGCCAGAGCTCCATCCCCTCGCGACGGATCCGCTCCTCGCCCTCGGCCAGCGTAGTGAGCGCTGTGTACTCAAAGCTGGGGATCCCGTTGCAGTCGATCAGCACCACTTTCGGTTCTGCTTCGTAGATCAACGGCCACATCTGGTCGCCCAGGTACTCGACGTTCCCGAAGTGCACCCGGCCATCCATGCGAAGGATGAGGAGACCCGGTACGGATTGGTCCTCCGGATGCTCGTCGGAGCGGGGCCGGAATACGTCTGTTCCAGGTTTCCGGCCTATGACGTACACCGGAGGATTGTTGCTCAGGTAGATGAGCACGAGCAGGGAAAAGACGACGGCCACGAGAATGCCGGCCAGGGTACCGAGTAACACGACGCCAGCGCACGCTGCGAGCGACCAGGTGAACTCCGCCATCCTGAATCGCCTGATTCGGTCGAAGCCCGCGAGGCTCACGAGCGGAAGGGATGTCACGATGACCACGGCGGCCAGGGCAGCCAGGGGCATCAGGGCCAGAACGGGGGCCAGCACGAGGAGGGTCGCGATCCCCGCCAGCGCCGTGACCATGCCGGCGGTCTTGGAGCGCGCACCGGCCCGCCGATTGACTGCGGTCTGCGAAGTGCCGCCGCCAGCGGCCATGCTGCCGAGGAGACCGCCGGCCAGGCTGGCCGCCCCGGTGGCCAGCAGCTCCCGGTTGGGTCGAGGGCGCGGCTCGCCCCGCTCGGCGAACGCGCGACCGGCGGCAATGCTTTCCGTGAAGCTCATCAGTGCCATTCCGAGCGCGGCGGGCCAGAGCTGCCGCGCCAGCTGCAAGTCCGGGGGCGTGAACCCGGGAAGGCCGGCGGGCACGGCGCCCACGGTGGCGACTCCCGCGGCTTCGAGTCCGAACCAGGCCGAAAGCGCGATGGCCGTGCCGACGGCAACGAGCGGCGCTGGGGATCGTGGCCGGAAGTGTTCCAGCCCGGCGAGGATTCCGACGGTCACGAGCGCGATGAGGAGCGTGGGACGGGAGACCTCGGGGAGGTGCCCAAGTGTGGCCACGATGTTGTGCAGCCATCCCGCCTTCTCGATGTGGACGCCGAGAAACTTGGGCAATTGGTCCACGACGATGACCAGTCCGATGCCCGCCTTGAACCCCACCAGCACGGGTTCCGAAATGAACTTGGCTAGGAACCCAAGGCGGAACACGCCGGCCAGGACCAGGAACACACCGGTGAGCACGGCCAGCGTCGTGGCCACGGCGATCATCCGGTCAGGCGTGCCATCCGGAGCGAGCCGTGCGACCTCAGCCGCCGTGAGGATCCCGAGGGTGGTGGTGGTGCTGACGCTGAGCGGGCGCGAGCTTCCGAGCAAGGCATACACCACCATCGGCGTGACGGCGGTGTAGAGGCCGACCTGCACCGGCAGGTTCGCGATGGTGGCGTAGGCCATCGCCTTCGGAAGCACGACGGCTGCGGTGGTAAGGCCGGCGATCGCGTCGGCGGGCAGGGTCTGCCGCCAGGTGATCCCTGATGTCGCGGAAGCCGACATCGAGCTCAGTACGCTTCCGGAACGGGAGTCGCGAGGAGCTTCTTCGGCCGGTTCCCGCCCGGTGACTTCCGCTTCGGCAGGGCGATCTTCTTCCGCTTGAGCGCCTTGTAGGGAACCTGGCTCAGCAGGTGGCTGATGATGTTGAGCCGGGCCCGGCGTTTCTGGTCCGAGTTCACCACGTACCACGGTGCCCACTTGGTGTGAGACGCGGCGAACATGTCATCCCGGGCTACAGTGTAGTCGTCCCAGCGGGTGTACGAGAGGAGGTCCATCGACGTCAGCTTCCAGGTCTTGCGACCGTCCGTGATCCGATCGGTGAGGCGCCGGGTCTGTTCATCGGGGCTGACCTCGAGCCAGTACTTGATGAGCAGGATGCCCGACTCCACCATCGCCTTTTCCACCTTGGGGGCGGCCTCGAGGAACCGGCGCGTTTCCTTCTCCGTGCAGAATCCCAGTACCCGTTCCACGCCGGCGCGATTGTACCAGCTCCGGTCGAAGATCACGATCTCGCCGGCCGCCGGCAGGTACGTGATGTAGCGCTGCACGTACATCTGAGTCTTCTCTCGCTCGTTCGGCGCCGGGAGGGCCACCACGCGGAAGGTGCGGGGGCTCACCCGCTCGGTAATCGCCTTGATGGCGCCGCCCTTCCCGGCACCGTCGCGGCCCTCGAATACCACACAGATCTTGAGTCCCTCCTTCCGGACCCAGTCCTGGAGCTGCACCAACTCCACGTGGAGCTTTTCAAGCTCGCGCTCGAATTCCTTGCGGGAGAGGTCCCCATCGTCTGCACGAGACTGCGAGGATCCCTTCTTGTTGCCTTTCTTGTGACCCATATGCAAATCCTCTTGTGGCGATCAGGTCAGTGCGTCGACCGAATCCCCAAGATGTACCGTCGAATTGCGGGGCGCCAATCGCCTTATCTTCCCTCATGCCCCTCATCACCCTCCTGACCGATTTCGGCACCGCGGATCCCTACGTCGCGGAAATGCACGGCGTCCTCTATACCCGGGCGCCCGGCGTTACCCTCTCTGACCTGAGCCACTCGATTCCGCCCGGCAACGCCCGCGCCGCCGCGTACCTCCTGGGCCGCGCCTGGCATCGATACCCGCCGGCCACCGTGCACCTCGTCGTCGTGGACCCGGGGGTTGGCTCCGGGCGCGCAGCCCTCGCCTTCGGCGCCGGCGGGCACTGGTTCGTCGGCCCCGACAACGGGGTGTTCACTCCCGTGCTCGACCTGCTCGACACGATGCCCGTCGCCATCCCCGAACCGCCCGACGCCGCTCCCACCTTTCACGGCCGCGACGTCTTTGCGCCGGCCGCCGCCGCCCTCGCGATGGGCCTCGGCCCGGAGCGCCTGGGCGAGCCGCTCATCACGGTGCCCGTGCGACTCACGAATCCCGAGCCGGTCTACCAGGGGAAGACCGTCGTGGGCGAGGTGATCTCGGTGGACCAGTTCGGCAATCTCATCACCAGCCTCACGACGAACGAGGTGCCGCCCTACGGCGTCGTCGAAGTGGAGGAGCTCGAGGTGGGCGCCCTCAGCCGGACGTTTTCCGACGTGCAGAGCGGCCACCTGCTCGCCTACGTTGGCTCAGGCGGCCAGATCGAGATCGCCGTCCGAGATGGTTCCGCGGCGCGGCGCTTGGGAATTGGTGTGGGGGGTCGGGTGCGGGTGCGGCTGGGCTGAGGCGGCTACTCGATCCACTCGACCGCGAGGCCGCCGAACGAGGTGGAGACCTTCACGTCGAGATGGCGCTCGGCGGTCGCGTAGTTTTCCGAGAGAAAGATGCGTCCCTGCCGGACGAACCCGACCGGCTGAAAGGACGCCACGAACTGATCGAGCTCGAGCCGGACGCCTACCTTCTTCGGCACCCGCAGGGTTAGCCCACCCACCGCGATCGAGGCCTCGAACCGGGCATTCGCGGGCCAGGCACCCGAGAAATCCAGCATCACGCTCCCCACGCCGCCGTCGAATCGGATCTCCTCGCACCGGCTGTTGCCGAGTCCGCGCACGGTGAGCGCCGCGGCCCCCGCGCTGAAAGCGGCCTGCGTGCACTTGACGGCGTTGGGCTGCGAGAAGCGCACCTCCGTCTGGCTTGCGCCGGTCTCGAGCGAAAGCTGTGCGAGCCGGAGCCCGCCGAGCTCGATGATCGATTGTGCGGCACCGAGCTCCAGCGTCAGGTCGAGATCGGCCTGCGGAGAAAACCGGATGTCCGCTGACTGGGCGAGCTCCTTGTCGGCGCGCACACGGATGCCGCCTTCGCCTCGGCTCCGGAGGCCGAGCGTCACGGCTCCGCGCGCGCCATCCCAGCGACTCACCGCATCGTACCGGTTCCGGTCGTAGCTCGCCTGCATCCGGTAGAGTGAGCCGGCAGGTCCGGGGCCGATCCTGAGGGTGCCCGCCCCGAATTCGACGTCGGCGACGAGACGCGCCTCACCGTGGAACTGTCGCGTGGCGGAATACGTCTGGAGCGCCTGACCCGCGGCGGGCGAGGAGATCGCGGCCGCGAGCCCGACCGGCGTGAGCAACGCGATCCAGCGCATGTCAGCGTTCCGGGGTGCGCGGGGCGCCGGGCCGTCGGCCGGCTGGCACGCCGAACTGGGGCGTGGCCCAGAGGTACTCATCGGTGAGTGCCTCCGCAGGGAGGATGCGGCCCGCAAAATTCTCCCGCGCGCCGAGCCGGCTCAGCAGCGCCGCACCGAGTCCGGCCGTCGCGAGGAGCCACGTCACGAGGCCTGCGGCGCCGAGCATCACGTACCCCGCCACCGGCACCCAGCCGAACACCGCCCAGCCGGACCAAACTGCCGCGATGCCAACCAGACCCGTCACCACGTATTGATAGCTGTTCGGGGAGCCGAGGATGCCGGCCGCGAGCCGGCGGCGGGTGTAGGTCTCGCCCATGGCGTGGGCGACGGAGAGGAATCCGGCGAGGATCGCGACGATGGCGAGCAGGACGAAGGCGATCACCGCGAACGGCACCAGCAGTACGCCCACGACGGTCAGAATCAGCCCGACCACGAGCATCCCGAATGTCGGGAGCGCCAGGACCTGGGCGAGCACGCCCACGACGAACGCGCGGCCGAACGAATGTGAGACGGTGTCCGACAGGATTTCGAGCTGCGGCCGCCCGAAGAGCACCAGGCCGAACCCGATGCCGAGCAGGGTCAGGAATACTCCCGCGAGCCCGGCGATATTGCGGAGCGTGTGCGTCACGGGGGACAGCGCCGGCGCGGCCTCGACCACGGGCACCGCCGCGTCGGGACCGAGCGACCCGAGGGTGCGAATCTCGCCGGTGACCTCGCCACCCTCGTCGTGCACGTGTCCGCCCACTGCGAGCACGTCTCCCGAAACGAACGCGCCCGGATGGATGACGATGTCGCCGTCCACCGCGAGCAGGTTGCCGTCGAGGCGGCCGTAGACATCGGCGGTGCCCTCGAGCACCAGCAGGTGGCCGACCAGCGACTCGCCGGACCCGACGGAGAAATCGCCGAGGCGGGCCTGGCCGCCCGGCACGGTGAGCCGGAGTCCCGGCCCCGATTCCCGCACTGCGCGCGCGAGCAGCGGCTCGAGCCGCGCCTGGTCGCCGAGATCGGAGAGGTCGATCACCAGTCCGCCCTCGGGCGCAGGCGGAATCGCCTGGGGCGCGGGGGAAGGCGGTGCTGCCTTCACCTGCCGTGTGCGCTCGCGAATCCGGCTTGCGGCCTTGGCGTCCTCTCCCTGGAGGCCACGGGGCGCCCACTCCCGCACCATCAGGACGGCATCCTCCGTCGGCAGCGACACCGTGCTGCTGACCAGGTCCCACCACGCATCTTCGAGCTCCCCGCCGGGCGAGTAGTGACCCACGGGCTCGTGGCCAATGCGCACCACGCCCTCGGACAATTCCACGCTCAGCTCGGAATGATCGCGCAGGCGGAAGATGAGTTCGGCAGAGCTGGGTGTGACGGTGGCGAGATGATGACGTGCGGCGGGAGCGGGATCCGGATCGAGCAGACCGCGCAGGCGCTCGAGCGTGTTCCTGGACGCGCCCGGATCGCCGGGCGTGGCCGAGGCCAGCACGGGCAAGAATGTCAGGAGGGTCGCGACGAGAAGGTGCCGGTCAGCCTTGCGCATGGGCCACCCGCTGCGTCGGCAGGGCCAGCAGGCGCCGGAGGACGACCATGCCGCCTGCGTAGGCGGTGGCCGAGGCGCCGAGCACGATCCCGAGACGGGAGGGGGACCCGAGCAGCGCGCGGACCGTGGGGTACCACGGCTGTTCGAGGAGGGTGGAACCAAGGGATCGGATCGTCACCCACGAGAGCCGGCCGAGCTCGCTGCCTGTGCCCTGGATGAGCTGGGCGAGCAGGTCCTGGTTGGCGAGGCTCCACGCCACGCTCGCGGCCATCGGCACGAGGAGGCCGGCGGCGATGGCGGCGGGGCGTACCCGGCGCCGGAGTGGCAGCCGCGCGAGGACGCGGTCGCCGAACCCGGGTCGCGGCGAGAGCAGCGGCAGGGCGCCGAGCAGGTGGACCAATTCCCGTTCGGAATCGGCCAGCTGACGGCAATCTGCGCAGCCGTGCAGGTGCGTTTCACGTTGAGGCGTGAGCGCACCCTCGAGCCAGGCGTCCAGCTCTTCCAGTGTCAGGTGGGTGATCAAGCGGTCCGTCATAACGCCCCCTCCTACGGGCCCCTCAGGCCCCGGGTTTCATCGGCGCAGATGCGCCAGATACAGTCGCAATTCGTTCCGCGCGCGATGTATGTAGGTCTTCACGGTGCCGAGTGGGAGGTCGAGCATCGTGGCGATTTCCTCGTATGGGCGGCCTTCGACGTGGCGCATCAGGATGCATGCGCGATACTCCGGCCGGAGCCGTCCGATCGCCTGCTCGATCTCGCCCCCCAGCTCCCGCGCCTCGAGCTCCTCGAGGGCAGTCTCCTGGCGGTCTCCCAGCTGCAGGGCCGTGGCCTGGATGGCCTCCGGGGTCGCCGCGTGCGGGGATCCGTCGAGCGAGAGGGTGCTCAACTCCCGCCGCCGCAAGTGATCGATCGCGACGTTGTTCGCGATCTTGAAGATCCAGCTCGAAAACTTGAATTCCGGCCGGTACGACTCGACCGCGTTCAATGCCTTGACGAAGGTCTCCTGGGCGAGATCCTCCGCGAGCTCGCGGTCGCGCACCATCCGGTAGATGAGGGAGAAGATCGGTCGCTCATAGCGGCGGACGAGCTCGCGGTACGCGGCCTGACGGCCTGCGCGCGCCTCTGCCACGACCTCCTGATCGGTCGCGGTCGCCAGATCGGGACGCCGGTCAGCCACGGGCGCCGCTCCGGGTTGCGGAGGGGTTTCCAGGCGGGGTAGATTGGCGCTCTATGTTCGCCACAGACAGGAAGTTACCGGTATCGGGCGGCGCAGAAAAGCGCTCCTATGTCCGCGCGATGTTTCACTCGGTCGCGCCGACCTACGACTTCCTGAACCACCTGCTCAGCGCCAATCTCGACCGGCGCTGGCGCCGTCAGACCGTGGACCGCCTTGACTGGGAACGGGTGCCGGCCGGGCTGTACCTCGATTTCTGCGCCGGCACCCTCGATCTCGCGGTCGAGCTCGCCCGTCGGCCGGGCTTCAGCGGGAAGGTGATCGGGTCGGACTTCGTGCCGCGGATGCTCCGGCTCGGTCGTGGGAAGGCGGATCGGGTGCTGCCGCTCGCCGCCGATGCCCTGGAGTTCCCGCACCCGGACGAAACCTTCGACGGGGCGACGGTGGGCTTCGGCGTGCGGAACCTGATGGACCTCGACGCGGGCCTCCGGGAGGTAGCGCGCGTGCTGAAGCCCGGCGCCCGGCTCGCGATCCTCGAGTTGAGCGCCCCCCACTGGCAGCCGCTTCGCGGGATGTACTTCGCCTACTTCAAGCACCTGCTGCCCGCCCTGGGGAACCTGCTCTCACATCACGAGAACGCCTACCGCTGGTTGCCGGAGTCAGTGGCGGTTTTTCCCGAACCCGAAGCCCTCGCGGCCCGGATGCGGGGGGCGGGGTTCATCAATGTCCGGTACACCCGCCTCATCGGCGGAATCTGCGCCATCCACGTCGGGGAGCGCGCGTGAGCGAGGGCCAGATACTTCGCGGAGAGTCGCTGCTCGTCCGGTACGTGAACTTCGTCAAGCTGCCGCACACGCTCTTCGCGCTGCCGTTCGCCCTCCTCGGCGTGGTCGCCGCGTCGTTCAGTTTTCCGATCACCTTCCGGACGGCAGGACTCGTGGTCGTTGCCTTCACGGCCGCGCGCTGGGTGGCAATGGGCTTCAACCGGATCGCCGATCGCGAATTCGACGCGGCCAACGCGCGCACCCGGAATCGCGAGCTGCCCAGGGGCGCGCTCTCGCTCGCCCAGGCGTGGGCGTCGGTGGTGCTGGCCGCCGCGCTGTTCGTTGTGGCTGCCTGGGGGCTCAACCCGCTGTGCTTCCGCCTGGCCCCGCTCGCGCTCGCGTGGGTGACGCTCTACAGCCTGTCCAAGCGGTTTACCTGGTGGCCGCACCTCTGGCTCGGGATGAGCCTCGCCATCGCGCCGGTGGGCGGCTGGCTTGCCGTGACGGGGGGATGGAGCGATCCTGCCTGGCTGTTGCTGGCGATTTCCGTCGCCGTCGCGACCTGGGTCGCCGGCTTCGACATCTTCTACGCTCTTCCGGACGAGGCCTTCGACCGCGCGACCGGCCTCCGTAGCGCCGTGGTGCGCCTGGGCGTGCGGCGCAGCATCCTGTTGGCGAAGCTCCTCCACGGCATCACCATTCCCGCGCTCGTCCTCTTCGGCTGGGGCGTGGGGTTCGGGGCGTGGTACTACGCCGGCGTGGCCGTGGCTGCGGGGATCCTCATATACGAGCACCGGCTCGTGCGGCACGACGACCTCTCCCGGCTGAATGCGGCGTTCTTCACGATGAATGCGGTGATGTCGGTGACGGTGTTCGCCTTCGCACTCCTCGACCGGCTGGCCTGACCGGCGTGGCCTCCCATCCGCGGTTCCCCGACCTGCATTCGTTCATCC
>DASTCF010000161.1:0-3042 GCA_035711365.1 Gemmatimonadales bacterium | reverse complement strand
ATCACGCTGCGCGGCGTCACCGAGCGGCCGATCGCGCGCGGCGGAAATGTCGGCGCCAATGCCTACGTGCAGGACAGCCTGGTGGCGCGCGTGATGCTGCGCAACGCGCCACGGCTGTGATTTCGAGAGGACAGGAGCCCTACATGCGAACTCCCCGGCTTTCCGACGAACGCGGCATCGCCCTGGCGATCGCGGTCTTCGCCCTGGTCATCATCGGCGCGCTGATCGCCGGCACTTTCTTCGCCGCGCGGCTGGAGCAGCGCACGGGCCAGAACGGCATGTACGCGGAGCAGGCGTTCGAGGCCGCGGAGGCCGGGATGGCCGCTGTCATGGAAACGAACGCCTGGGACAACGAGATCTATCAATCGTATCCCGTCAGCGTCCCGCAGACGCTTCCGACGGTCACCTCGGGCTCGATGCGGTATACCCCGATCGTCACGCACATGAACGACTACATCTATCTCGTGTCGGTGCGCGGCGAGCGCCTGGCTCCCGGGGGACGCGTGCTTGCCCGCCGGCTCCTCGGCACCATCGGCCGGATCGACCCGGCGTCGATCGACATCCAGGCCGCCCTGACGGCCGGCGGTGACGTGAACGTAGGCGGCTCCTCCGCTGTCGATGGTGCCGACCACATTCCCGACGGCTGGGGCGGTGTCTGCAACCCGGCCGGCGATCCGCTGGCGGGCGTCCGCACCGACGCCGACGTCTCCGTCTACGGCTCCGCCTCGGTGGACGGCGACCCGCCCGAGCTGGAGGGCGACGCCACGGTCGTGGACTCGATCTTCACCAATCCGTTCGAGGAGCTCAAGGCGGTCAAAGACAAGAGTCTCGGCTCGATTACGTGGAACGGCATGGCACCCGCGCTCACGGCGACGCTCCCGGTCCGCTGCAACAAGGCGCTGGATCACAACTGGGGCGAGCCCTGGTTCAATCCGCCGATGCTCGCCGTGATCACGCAGTGCCAGAGCTACTTCCCGATCATCTACCGGAACGGCAACCTCCGGGTACAGGACGGCCGCGGGCAGGGGATCCTCCTGGTCGAAGGAGACTTCGAGGTGCGCGGCAACTTCGAGTTCAACGGGATCGTGATCGTCAAGGGCCAGCTGAGCACCCAGGGCACCGGCAACAAGATCACCGGCGCCGTGCTGGCGCAGAACGCGGAGCTCGGCGACGAGACGACGATCATCGGTAACCCGGTCATCAACTACTCGGCGTGCGCCGTAGAGCGGGCGCTGAGGGGCAACGCGGCGCTCAAGCCGCTCGTTGAGCGGAGTTGGGCCCAGCTGTACAACTAGCCGAACGCGCAACACGTTGCACCGACGGCCCGGGCCAGAAGCCCGGGCCGTTCGTGTTTTTCCGTGACCCACCCCGCCGCGCCGGAGTCTGTAACGCCGAAGCATCAACTCGAGAGGAATGACTCATGATGAGAATGCGACTCGGGACTACGGTCGCGGCACTCGCGCTCGCACTGGTGGCGTGCAACGATGACAATGGCCCGTCGAACGGCGGCGATACGGGAACTCTCACACTTCGCATCACCGATGCGCCCGGCGAGGAAATTGAGAGCGCCGTGATTTACGTGTCCCAGGTGTATCTGATCCCCGGCTCGGAGGAAGACGGCGAGCATGTGGTGATCACCGATACGCCGGCGTCCTACGATCTGCTGGCGCTCCAGGGGGGCGTGACCGACCTGCTCGGGTCTGCCGAGATTCCCGTCGGCTCCTACGAACAGCTCCGGATGGTCGTGGACTCCGCACGAGTCACGCTCGTGCCGCCGGTTCTCTTCGATGATGGAACGAACACGGCGCTGCTCAAGGTGCCGAGCGGCAGTCAAACGGGGCTGAAGGTCAATCTCTCCGGGCCGATCGAGGTCGTCCCGGGGGAGACGTTCTGGGTGGTGGATTTTGACGTCGGGCACAGCTTCGTGTTCCAGGGCCCGCCCGGCGGCCCCAAGTCGGTGAGCTTCAAGCCGGTGATTCACGCGACGGCGGTGGATGTGGCCGGATCGATCAGCGGCACCGTCACCCCCGCCGAGGCCAACGCCACCCTGTATGCGATCGTGGGCACGGACACGGTTGCGACGACCACGGCGGACGGCACCACCGGCGCGTACCTGTTCGCGTTCCTCGCGCCGGGGGACTATACCATCCTGGCGAGGGCGGTGGGGTATGACGATGCCACGCTGCCGGTGACCGTGGGCGACGGCGAAGACGTCACGGGCGTGGACTTCACGCTGGTGGCCACCGTGGTGCCCGGCTCCATCAGCGGGACCGTGACCCCCGCCGCAAGCGCCGCAACGGTCTACGCCATCGTCGGAACCGACACCGTCACCACGGCGGCGGCCGACGTCACCACGGGGGCCTACACCCTGGCCAACCTCCCGCCGGACTCCTACACGGTGCTGGCCCGGGCAGCGGGGTACCAGGACGGAACCCAGGGCCCGATCGTAGTGGCATCCGGACAGAACGTCGTCGACATCAACTTCACCCTGTCCCCCTGAGGTTCGCCAAGCTGCATTCCCGCGCTACAAACAGGACGCCCCGGGCCGAAACGCCCGGGGCGTTCTTTTCGCGCAGGAGGTAAACGCCACTGTCTTTACATCACACAGCCATCGGGATGCCAAATGCCGCATCCCGAGAAAAACCCTGTGAAACCGCACGAAGCCGGACCGGGACCGGGGATGGGGTCCAGGCCGCCCTGCGTTGCAACGCCTTGCAGTGCAGTGGCTTACATTTCCGGTGGGAGGGCTGGCACATCGGTTGCCCGATCAGGCATGGCCAACCCCTTCGGGCAGCGTGATTTGGCGGGACTTTCGCCGATCCGACGGCCCGACTTGCCCGGGGTGCGGCGCATCATTTTATCGAATGGCTGGTTCCATAAGTTGCGGTCAAGCCTAGGCTTGTTGGCTGTCACCTCAAGCATTTTACTAGCTTGACAAATACCCAGGCGGGTGGTAGCGTAGCCTACTCCACTCTCCACATCTCCTCGTCAGGCACCTATGGCGCTCTTCGGTCGGAAACGGACCACGGTGGCCCTCGACAT
>DASTCF010000160.1:0-7381 GCA_035711365.1 Gemmatimonadales bacterium | reverse complement strand
CGGAGACCGCTTCCTGCCGGACAAGGCGATCGACCTCGTGGACGAGGCGGCCAGCCGCCTCCGGATCGAAATGGACAGCCTCCCCCAGGAGATCGACGAGGTGGAGCGGCGCCTGGTGCAGCTGGAGATCGAGCGCCAGGCACTGCTCAAGGAGAAGGACAGGGCGGGCCGGGAACGGCGGCAGGCGGTCGAGAAGGAGATCGCTGCGCTCAAGGAGAAGAGCGTCGGCATGAAGGCGCAATGGCAATCCGAGAAGGAAGCGATTCAGGAGCTGCAGGCGCGTCGGGCCGAGGTCGAGTCGCTTCGCGGGGAGATCGAGCTGGCCACCCGCCGGGGCGATCTGCAGAAGGCGGCCGAGCTTCGGTATGGACGGATTCCGCAACTCGAGGCGGAGCTCCAGGAGCGTGAGGCGAGGCTGCAGGCGGTGCAGGCCGGCGCCAAGTACCTGAAGGAGGAGGTGGACGCCGACGATATCGCGGAAATCGTGGCGAAGTGGACCGGGATCCCGGTGTCGAAGATGCTGGAATCCGAGCGGGCGCGACTCACCCGCCTGGAGGAAGAGCTGGGCCGGCGCGTGGTCGGGCAGCATGCTGCGGTGACCGCCGTCGCGAATGCCGTCCGCCGGAGCCGCGCGGGGCTGCAGGATCCGAACCGGCCCACCGGATCGTTCATCTTCCTCGGGCCCACCGGCGTCGGGAAGACCGAAACGGCCCGGGCACTCGCCGAATTCCTGTTCGACGATGAGCGCGCGATGGTGCGGCTCGACATGTCGGAGTACATGGAAAAGCACGCGGTGGCCCGGATGATCGGGGCGCCGCCGGGATACATTGGGTACGAGGAGGGTGGCCAGCTCACCGAGGCGGTGCGGCGGCGGCCGTACAGCGTCGTCCTCTTCGACGAGGTTGAGAAGGCCCATCCGGACGTCTTCAACGTGCTGCTCCAGATCCTCGACGACGGCCGGCTGACCGACAGCCAGGGACGGGTGGTGGATTTCCGGAACACGGTCATCATCATGACATCCAACATCGGAAGCGCCGCCATCGTCGAGGCCGGCGCGGCCGTGGACGATCGCGCCTGGGCCGAGACCGAGCGGCTGGTGAGAGAACAGCTCCGCCAGCATTTCCGTCCGGAGTTTCTCAACCGGGTGGATGACGTCATCGTCTTCCGGCAGCTGGGGACCACCGAAATCCGCCGCATTGTCGAACTGCAGCTCGGACACCTCGGGAGGCTGCTGGCCGCACGGAAGCTGGCGATTCAGGTGTCACCGGATGCGGCGGATCTGCTGGCCACGCTGGGGTACGACCCGGTGTACGGCGCGAGGCCTCTCAAGAGGGTCATCCAGCAGCGGCTGCAGAACCCCATCGCACTGGAGATACTCGAGGGTGTGTATCACGAAGGCGACACGATCCGCGTCGAGCGGGCGGGAGACGGGCTCCGGTTCGTGCGCATGCCACCCCTCGAGGCTGCCAGTGCGTAGGGGCGGGCTCCTGCCGGCCGACCACATCTGGATGGAAGCCGCGATCCGGCTGGCGCGCGCGGCCGCCGTTCGCGAGGAAGTGCCGATCGGTGCCATCATCGTGCACGAGGGGCGGGTCATCGCCGAAGCGAACAATGAGACGATCGCCCGGAAGGACCCGACCGCACACGCCGAGATCCTGGCCATCAGGAAGGCCCTCGAAGCGGTGGGCGAAGACCGCCTGCCGGATGCCACCCTGTACGTCACGCTTGAGCCGTGCGCGCAGTGCGCCGGCGCGATTGTGCTCGCCAAGGTCGGACGGGTAGTTTTCGGGGCGTGGGATCCTCGGGCAGGCATGGCCGGGTCGGTCCACGACCTGCTCCGGCATCCGCGGCTCAATCACAGGCCCGAGGTCTACGGTGGGGTACTCGAGGAGGAGTGTGGCGAGACGCTCAAGCAGTTCTTTCGTGCGCGCCGGTAGGCTCCCGCTGGCCGCAGCGGTCGCGGCCGCATTTGCGGGAGGGTGCCATCCGCCGCCGCCGATGGGTCCGGTGCGGCTCGAAGCGGGCTGCCAGGATGTTACGACGCTCCAGGGTCCGGCCGACGTCGAGACGTCCGTGCGATGGCTGGGGCCTGCCTCACCCGACGAGGTGAGCACCCTTACAGCCTGGTGCGCCGAGGTCGGTCCGGCGCTGGTTGACGCGCGGGGCAGGCGACTCGCAGGGGATCCCGTCAGTCGCCTTGCGATCGTCTCGTGGAACGTGCATGTCGGCCGGGGGGATCTGGTGAGGCTGCTGGACGACCTCCAGTCGGGGCGGCTGACCGCTGGCGAGCCGGTCCGCGACTTCGTGCTGCTGCTGCAGGAAGCCGTCCGGGTGCATCCACAGGTGATGTCGAGGTCTCGCGGCGGGGAAGGCATGACCGACGATCGCGCCTTTCGAGACATTGCCGACTGGGGCCGCGAGCTGGGCCTGGCCGTCTTTTACGCTCCCTCCATGCGGAATGATCAGCCGCCGGCGGAGGGACAGGCCGATCGCGGCAACGCGATCCTGTCCACCCTGCCGCTAAGCGAGCTTCAGGTCATCAACCTGCCGTTCGAGCGCCAGCGGCGCGCGGCGCTGGTGGCGACGGTGCAGGTGCCGGACGGCCCCGGGAGCCCGGCAGCGTTGCGTGTCGCATCGGTCCACCTCGACGTCTGGCCCGCGCTCCTGCCCTCGTTGGTCGATCCCACCCGACGGTTCCGCCAGGCCGCCGGCCTGCTGGAAGCCGCCGCCGCCGACACGCTCCCGGTCCTCCTCGCTGGTGATTTCAACACGGCGTCGGCGCGGGACCCGCTCATTACCAGCCTGCGGCGACGATTCCCCGAATCGGCTCTCCCGCCGTCCTGCAGGACCAAGTACCGCTTCTGTACCGACTACATCTTCCAGCGACTCGCACCATCCTGGGTGGCAACCCCCTATCGGATCCTCGACGACAAGTACGGCTCCGACCATCGGCCGCTGATTATGTTGGTGACGCGCGCGGCAGTCACGCGCCCGTCGGATGTGGCGCGCTATCCCTGAGTTGACCTGCCGCCCGGCGCCCCGCTAGCTTTTCCCGCCCCGAGGGACAGGTGTCCGAGTGGCTGAAGGAGCCGGTCTCGAAAACCGGTAAACCCGCAAGGGTTTCGAGGGTTCGAATCCCTCCCTGTCCGTTCTCCGTTCTCTTTCCTCTTCCTGCCCGTCGGAGTCCTGAGACCCTTTCCCAGCACGCGTTGCCTGGTCCCGCGCGTTCACTGAACACCAGCACTCCGTCGACGCCGAGTGCCCTCGAGTGTTGCTTCCGGATAGATTGCTCAGGGAGGGGAAGCGACGCCCGAACCTCCGGCCCGGCCGGCCCCCATTCATGAGGCCCTTTGCCAATTCTCCTGACGATTCTGATCGCCTCAGCTCAACTGCCGGCGACACCAGGCGCATTCCTGTGGGCTGAAGGAGCCCGGTGTGCGGCCACCGGCTTCTGCCCGATCCCGAGCACCGTGCCCGCACAGGGACCGCTGTTCCTCGTCAGCGGCGTCTTCCTCCTGCTGCTCGCCGGCTGGAGGAATCGCGGCTCCAGCCGGTGACGCGTGCGCGTACGCCTCGCTCGAATCCTCCTGCTCGTCCTGCCCACGGCGCCCCAGGCGCTCGACGCCCAACAGTGGACCATCGAGACCGGCGGCGGCGCTGCTTCATTCGAGAATGAGTCCCCGATCGGATCCGGCTACCTGTGGGGGTCGTGGCAGGGTGGGCTTGGCCCGCTTTATGGACGAGGTGGGCTTGGAGGCACCGGGTTCGAGTCGGGGGCGAGCGGTCAGGCCGCGGCCGACCTCTCGTGGCTGGCTGCGCCCCTTGGTGGTGGGAGTCCGTGGCGATTCGAACTCCGGGCGGGCGGAACGGGGGTGCGCGGGACCGACGACTACCTGGCCGGGGAAGTGCAGGGGGAATTCCGGCTGCATGGAATCTGGCAGCGGGGTGGGTTCTGGGGCGGGGCGATTGCCGGGCGGGGCTGGACAGACGCGGATCCGCAGGGCCGCCCCGTGTCCGGGCCCGCGCTGGGTGGTTGGATTCGTGGGTCGAGGGCGACCGCTGCGCTGACGCTCTCCGGTACCCGGCTGGACGAAGACTGGTATCCCGAGATGGGGTTCCAGCTCGCGTGGAGTACCGGGCCGATCGATGCGTCGGCAGTGGTCGGTGCTCGCGGCGAGTTCGGCGCCGATCCCGCCATCGGGTGGGCGAGCGCCGCGGCAATCTGGTGGTTTACCGATCATTGGGCTGTGGTGCTTCAGGGTGGCGGGTTTCCGGCGGACCCGGTCCAGGGGCTGCCGCGAGGGGCGTCAGTGTCCCTCGGCCTCCGGCTCTCCAATCGCCGATCCCTGACTCTGCGCGAGCTTCCCATCCAGCGTCCGATCTCCATCATCGCAGGCGAGGCCACGCTCCGGTTCGAGCTGGACCATGCAACCACGGTGGAGATCTATGGGGACTGGACCGGGTGGGAACCGGTGCCGATGAAGCCCGACGGAACGCGGGGATGGATACTGCCGGTTCGGTTATCCAGCGGGAGCCACAAGTTCAATCTGCGCGTGGATGGGGCGCGGTGGGTAGTCCCTGAGGGCGTCCGGCGCGAGCCTGACGGATTCGGTGGGGAGGTGGGTGTGCTGATCATCCCGTGAGGGGCGAGCCCGCTGCTATTTCTTCTGATTCCCCGGCGTCTTGTCGGACCGGCCCGGCGGCGAGGGCGGGGGCCCCGCGTTCGCGGGCCGCGCCCCACGACCCCGGGTGGCGCTGCCGAGCGCGTCGATCGGAGAGGCGCCGACGCGCAGGGCGACATCCATTCTGGCCGGCAGGTCGGAGAGCGCATCCACCGTCGCCCCGCCTTCGAGAAGGGTCGTCACAGCCGCGAGCGCCCTGCCGGCGGGCACGCCGCGTTGCACCAGATCGCCGAGTACCGCCATCGCCATGAGGAGCGGCCCGCCCGGTGCGAGGGTGTGAGCGAGGGATGCCACCTCATTGGCCGGGACGCCGCGACGCCGCGCGTCGGCCGCCGCGATGACCATTTCATCCGATGGCGCCGCCGCCCCGGGGGCCTTCACCAGCAGCCGCGCTTCCCGCAAATCGTCCGCCATCTGCTTGACGGCGCTCACGATTCGCGGACCCGCGACCTGCTTGGCCGAGCCTTCGAGCGCCTTAGCTTCGAGCGCACGAACGGGAAGGGAATCCCGCCTGGCTGCCTCGAGGGTGGGTGCCAGCGCCTGCAGGGTGACCGCATCGAGTCGTGTGGCGAGCGGGTTCGGGGCCTGGGCACCGGCAGTGCCGGCCGTTACCGCCAGGAAGGCGACACCGAGGAGGGATCGCATCGTCAACTCGTCGCGGTGGGTAGGATCGCGGGATCCGTGGCCGGCACAATCAGGAGGCTGTTCTCATGGCCGAATCCGTCCTCGACCCTGGAACTCGCCGACGGATCGGCCATCCACTCGCGCCCATTGACGACGAACGCGTAATGGTGGACTCCGGCAGGCAGTCGGATCTCGCCCGCCCACTCCCCACTGGGGAGGCGATTCAGGGGAACCCCCTCGGGCCGCCACTCCAGGAAATCCCCGGTGACCGCAACGGTCGTCGCGCCAGGTGCCTCAAGCGTGAAGCGGATCGTGCGGAGCGGGATCTGCGGTTCGACGACCGGGTTCACTGCGGCAACCGGGACAACTCGGGATTCGGGTGACGGCAGCAGCAGCCAGGCGAGGGCACCGACCACGGTCGCGAGCCCGGCTGTGAGCGGGCTGAGCCGGGGGGTACGGAACCAGTCCCACAGGCGCCGCCACTTCGGCATCGGCTCGGCCCGGATGATCGCCTCGATCCCCGAACGCAACGACGGGAGCCGAATCGGCTCCCGATCGAGCGCGGCCACCAGACCTTCAAACTTGAGCGCTTCCTCGCGAAGCGCCGGGGGGAGGTCGGCGAAGGGAAGCTCGCCGTTCAAGTATCGTGTGAGGTCTTCGGGCTCGCGCTTCATTCATACCATCCGTTGAGTCGTGATCGCAACAGGCTCCGTGCCCGGAGCAGTCGCATCTTCAGGGCCGGAAGACTCGACCCAGTCATCGTGGATATATCCTGTAACGATCTGTCCTCAATATACTTAAGCACTATGGCCTCACGTTGTTCGTGAGATAGGCCTTCCAGCGCCTCCTCCACCTTTCGTCGGACCTCGTCTCGTTCCGCGCCGCGGCTCACCAGGTCTCCCGCCTTCGGGTCCGGCAGGATCGGGCTCAACGCCTCGGTCCGGCGGCGGCGCTGTCGTGCCAGGTGCGTCTTGCACCGATTGCTGACAATCGAGAAGAGCCACCCCTTGAAGTTATCCGGCTCCCGGCAGCGGTGGAGGGAGCGGTACGCCCGGATAAGGCTCTCCTGAATGATGTCCGCTGCGTCTTCCTCGCTTCCCGACATGAACCGTGCGTACCGGGCAAATTCGTCCTGGTAGCGGTCCACGAGCAGTCCGAAGGCCTCCGGCTGACCATCCAGAACCCGTCCGATGACCTCGGAATCCGAAAGCGGGTTCGTCAGGCCCTGTGCCAAGGAGACCCCCCGGGTGTGATGTGAGTCACTGTAGGTTCCTCCGCAAGGCGCCGAGATCGAGCACCGGAAGCCCTCCCTCGGTCGGCACCATGATGACGAAATTGCTGGAGCCCTTCATGTCGTGCAGGACTTCGAGGTACTGCTTGGTCAGGGCCTCGGCGGTCAGCGTCACGTTGAGCAACCGTTGCTGGTCGCTCTGGAGCCGCGCCACCTCGACCCGGTGTTTCTCGGTTTGAATCTGCTGCTCCTGGGCGATCTTGTTGTTGATCGCCTGGACGACCTGCGGCGGAGGCTCGAGATTCCGCAGGAAGAAGGCGGTCACGATCGCAATGCGGAACGGCTCCCCCCCGGCCCGGGGTCGGGTCACGAGCGCCGAGTCAACCTCGGCCTCCATGGTCAGCGCGATTGCATTTCGCTGCGCGATGTCGTTGATCGAGTATTGCACCATCCCGTCGCGGATGCCATTCCGGATCGCATTGCGGACGACATTCTGGATTTGCGGCTCAGCCCCGATCTCGAGGAACAGGCGCGGCGCGAGCTGGGGGTCGATCTGATAGCGGATCGCCGCGTCCACCTTCATCGACATCTGCTCGCCGGAGAGCGCATCCATCCGCTCTGCCTCGACACCGGCCGCGGGGAACTGCTCCTCCCGCGTCGAATACCGTTCCACCTCCGACCAGGGCGTGATCAACCGGATGCCTGGGAGGAGGGGCGCTGGATCGACCGTCCCGAAGGCGTGGCGGACGCCGACCTGGCCCGGCTCGATGACGACGAGTCCGGCCGTCACCAGCAGGAACGCGCCGAACGCCAGACATCCGAGACCGGCCGAGCGGACGACGCT
>DASTCF010000159.1:0-28484 GCA_035711365.1 Gemmatimonadales bacterium | reverse complement strand
GCCGAGGGCGAGGGCCGGCAACACGAGGAACGCGAGTCCGCCCGATCCCGAGGGGGGAAGCCAGCGGAGCCAAACCGCAAAGAAGAGGATCAGCAGCAGGCCGACCCAGTAGACTGGAAACGAGACGCCCAGATAGGCACCGATGGTCATCATCCGGTCGAACCAGGCACCTGGGCGCCAGGCGCCGGCGACCCCGACCAGAATCCCAAGCGTGACCGCGAGTCCCATCGCCGCCAGCGCGAGCTGCAGCGTGGCGGGAAAGCGCTGCATCAGGTCGCTGAGAATCGGCCGCCCGGTGATGTACGAATTGCCCAGATCCCCTCGCAGGACCCCGCCCGCGTACTGCGCGAACCGGGCGGGCAGGGGATCGTCGAGATGCAGTTCCTGGCGGAGCCGTGCGAGGGTCTCAGGATCCGCTCGCTCACCGACCATCGCCAGGACCGGATCGCCTGGAGCCACGTGCAGGAGCAGGAACGCCACGACGAGCACGCCCAGAAGGGTCGGGACCAGCAGCAGCGCGCGGAGTGCGAGGAACCGCCTCACCGGATTCGCCGGACCTCGCGCCACCGCTGGCCGCTGAAGATGGCCGAGACATTCCACCCTTCGATCCCGGGGCGGGCCGCCCAGAGGTCCATCGGGAACCAGAGGAAGATCCAGGGCGCCAGGTCGAAGACCCGCTGGTCGATCTCGCGGGAGAGCCGCGTCTTCTCCGCGTCGTCCGTGGTGCGGCGGGCGAGAATGATGAGCGAATCGAGGGCAGGATCCGACAGGAAGGCGCGATTGCCACCGCCGCCGCGGTTTCGTGAATGGAAGGTCGAGTAATTGAAGCTCTCGGGATCCGGATAATCGGCGTACCAGTCGGTCAGGAAGAGGTCCGCCTCTCCCTTCGTGGAAGCCGCACGGGCACTGGCCGGATCACGCTCCACGATGTTCACCGTGACTCCGACCTCGCCAAGGCTCTGTTGCAGGCTCTGGGCGATCCGGGCGAGCTCGGCACGCTGGGTGCGCCAGAGGGTGAGGGTCAGTCCCTTGCCGAATCCTGCTTCCGCCAGCAGGGCGCGCGCCTGCGCGGGATCGTGCGGGTAGGGTGCGCGCGTACTGTCATAGCCCTGAAGGCCGGGAGGGATGGCTCCGGCTGCCCGCACACCGCGACCCCCCATCACCGTCCGGAGCATGGTCGGCACGTCCACCGCGAGATTCAGCGCCCGTCGCACCCGGACGTCCGACAGCGGACCCCGGGTGGTGTTGATCGCGACGTACACGGCGCGCAGCGCCGGCCGTCGCTTGAGTTCGCCGGCGTGCTGTTCCGTCCACCGGGCGGTCTCGCTGAAGGGCACTTCCACAACATCGAGCTGGCCGGCCTCGTATTCGGCCGCCTGGGTCATCGCCTCCGGGATGATGCGCACCCGGAGCGTGTCGGCCAGGGGCGGACCGCCCCAGTAGCTCGCGTGCTGTGCGAATACGAGGGCATCATCGTGTGACCAGGCGACGAGCTTCCAGGGTCCGCTCCCGACCGGGCGCTCGGGGAAGTCCGGCGGAATCTGCTCCGGCACGATGGCCGCGGCCGGCATCGCCAGGTACTTGGGAAACACGTTCAACGGCTCCTCGAGCGTGATCACCAGCGTGGAATCATCCGTCACGCGGAGCCCGGCCACGTCGCCTGCCTTGCCCTGCATGAACTGCTGAGCGCCGGCCATCGGCGTCAGCATCCACGTCCGGGAGCCCTTACCGCCGAGAGAGAGCACCCGGAGGAACGACGCCCGCACCGTGCGCGCCGTGAGCGGAGAGCCGTCGTGAAAGGTGATCCCCGGGCGCAGATGGAAGGTATAGGTCCGACCGCTCGAATCCGTCTCCCATCGGCTGGCGAGGCCCGGCAGGAGCTGCCCATCGACGTCGAACTGAGTCAGGTTGTCGAAGACCAGGGGCACCATTTCGCCGGTCTGAACGTCAGTGGAGAACGCCGGGTCAAGCGAGCGGGGGTCGGAGGAGAGATAGTAGTCCAGGGTGTCCCCGCCGCGCCCGCCGTTGCACGCGGCGAGCACCAGGAGGGCCGGGAGGAGAGATCGCTTCATGGCGAATTTCGGCACGGGAATGGGGGCCGGGCGATTGAAGCCTGGGTGGCCAAAGGGCCGACCATGTGGCGTAAGATGCTGAAGCTAGGCATCTTACAGGATGCCGTCAATCGCGCGTTTCCCGTCCAGAGCGGGGGTCGCCGCGTGAGCGCGCCCCGTCGGGCGCTCCTCGCGATACTTCCGCTGCTCTTGGCGACCCCGATTCACGGGCAGGAACCGGGACGAGTCGTGCGGGAACTCTCCTTCACCGGCAACCACGCCCTGGAGGATGAAATTCTCGCCGCGGCCATCGCGACAACCAACTCGAGCTGGTTCGCGCGCAGCGGCCTGGTGCGGTGGATGGGCCTCGGCGAGAAACGGTATTTCGATGAAATCGAGTTCCAGCGGGACGTCCTCCGCATCACGGTGCTCTACCGCAAGGTCGGTTTCCTCGAGGTCGAGGTGGACACGATCGTCCGGCGGGAGCCGCAGAATGTGTACATCACGTTCGCAATCACCGAGAATGAGCCAGTCATCCTGGACACGCTCAACGTGGCCGGCGTCGACTCCCTGGGATGGCGGCCGCGACTTGTCCGCTCGCTTCCGCTGCTGGCCGGAGACCCGTTCAACCGCATCCTGCTCGAGGTCAGCGCCGACACACTCGTCCGTCGGCTGCGCGATCGCGGCTATCCCGACGCCGTGGCGTTCCAGAGCTTCGAAGTGGACAAGGAGGCGCGCCGGGCCGAGGCTACCATCGAACTTGAGCCCGGATCCACCGCCGTGATCGGCCCGGTGGCGGTGACCGGCACCGATCGTGTGGATACGAGCGTCGTGCGCTCGCTCCTCGCCACCCGTCCCGGCCAGCGGTTCTCGCAGGAGGACCTCTTCCGGAGCCAGCGGAATCTCTACCGCTCCGAGCTGTTCGGCTTCGCCTCGGTGGGCGTGGACACCGCCGCGTATCAGGCGGGCAGCGGCGCGGTGCCGCTCGCGGTCCGGGTGACGGAGGGGCGGTTCCGCCGTGCGCGCGGGAGTTTCGGATATGCGACCGAGGACTGCCTGCGGTTCGGAGCGGGGATCACCTTCCGGAATTTTCTCGGTGGCGGCCGGATCTTCGACGTCTCCGGCCACGTGTCCAAGGTCGGTGTGGGGACGCCGACCGATTGGGGGCTCGATCAGAGCATCTGCTCCCGGCTTGCGGAAGACACCCTCGGTTCGGGCAAGATCAATTACAATATCACCACCTCGCTCCGCCGCCCCGCCTTCCTCTCGCCGCACAACACCCTCACCGGCGCACTGTTCGCCGAGCGGCGCTCCGAGTTCGAGGTGTACCGCAGGGAGGAAGTCGGTGGCAGCGTCGGCCTCAGCCGGGAAACGCTGGCCCGCGTTCCGCTCGGACTGACGTATCGCCTCACCTACGGCTTCACCCAGGCGAGCCCTGCCAGCTTCTGCGCCTCGCTCGACGCGTGCACTGCCGAGGACATCGCCCGCCTGAGCGAGAAGCTGTGGCTCGGGACAGTGACGGGGACCGCGGTCTGGCCGCGGGTGAATAATCCGGTGGACCCTTCCCGCGGCAAGCGGACGAGGGTCGAAGCCACGGTCAGCTCCCAGTATCTCGGCTCGTCGAGCGGCCAGACCTTCGGCCGGCTGGTGGCCGAGCGGAGCTGGTACCGGGAAGTGACGCGGCACTCGGTGCTGAGTTTCCGGATCCGGGGCGGCATCTCCTATGCACCGCTCTCGCAGATCGGTGATCAGTCGGTGCACTACATTCCGCCCGAGCATCGTTTCTATGCGGGCGGACCCAACGACGTGCGTGGGTATGAACTGAACGAGCTCGGACCGATCAATTATGTGGTGGTGAACGACTCATTCCCGCTCGACTCCATCGGCACCGGACGCATCCCGGATGGCGACGTGCGCTTCTCGCCGACCGGCGGAAACATGCTGCTCCTCGGCAATGCCGAACTGCGCATCCCCTCGCCCATCTGGTCCAGCTTCATGCGAATCGTGGGTTTTGTCGACGCCGGGATGCTCTATGAGCGCGGCGAGACGTTGGCGGCGCTCCGCGTGACGCCGGGTGTGGGGCTCCGGTTTGTGACGCCGCTCGGCCCGGCCAGGGTGGATGTTGGCTACAATCCGTACGGACGCCAGTCGGGCACCCTGTACCTGTCCCGCCAGGGCGAGTTGTTCAAGATCACCGACGACTACAACCCCGGGGGCGCCCCCAACCGGTACACCGTCCACTTCGCCGTCGGGCAGCCGTTCTGATGCGCCACCGCGTCGCGCATTTCCTCTTCGTAACGGTCCTTGGAACCGGGGCGATGATCGCCGGCATCGTGCTGGCGCTCACGCTTTCGAGTCCGGGGCGGGCTCTGCTCGCCCGAAATGTGTCCCTGGCCCTCGACCGGATGTTTCGCGGCGACGTCGAGGTGGGCGCGATCGGCGGCTCTTTTGTCAGGGGGCTGGATATCCGGCGCCTGGTGGTGCGCGACACCGGCGGGGTGCTGCTGGCCGACATTCCGCGCCTCGAGGTTCGCTACGGTCTGGCGAACCTTCTCGCCCGGCGGTTCGTCTTCGCGCGCCTGCACCTGGTCGAACCCACGATTCAGTTGATCAAGTATCGCTCCGGCCGGATGAATTACGAGGAGATCCTGCGGCTCGGGGAGGGCGCCGGTGGCGGACCCTCGCCCCTGGTGGAATTCGGCCTGCTTCGGATCGACCGCGGCGACGTGACGGTTCGGGTTCCCTGGAACCCGCCCGACTCGCTTACGACCCAGATTCGGCGCGATTCAGCCCTCGCGGCCGAGCGAGCCAAGCCGGGCCGGGTGATTGAGCAGGGCCGGGACGGCCTGCAGCGCGTGATTCGCCTCGAGCGCCTCACGGCGCAATTCAGCCCGCTCACCGTGAGCACCCCGGATCATCGGCCCCTCTCCGCCGAAATCGACACCCTCGCCACGCGAGTGAGCGACCCGGGCGTGGAGCTCGTACAGGCCCGCGGTCGCATCCGGGCACCACACGACAGCCTGGTCTTCGACATCGCCCGGGGCGCGCTTCCGCATTCGCGGTTCACCGGGGCCGGCGCCGTCACGTGGCCGGGCGGCCCGATCCTCTTCGACTTCGCATTGCGGATGTCCGAGCTCGACCTCGCCGACCTGCGCTGGGTCTCGCCGGACTTTCCCGCCCTGCACGGGCGAACCGACGTCATCGCGAAATCGGAGTCGGCGACCCGGACGGCCTACGACCTGCGGAACCTGCATCTCGAGAACGACTCCACCCGCGTCGACGGCCGATTGGTCGCCGTGACCGACGCCCGCCGCGGCCTCGGGGTCCGCCGGATGGATCTCGCGTTCCGGAAGCTCGACCTCGAAGCCGTCCGTCCGTACCTCGATACCCTGCCGCTCGCCGGCAACCTGAGTGGACGGCTGGCAGGCGACGGCTTCCTCGACGACATGGTGGTCCGGCTCGACTGGGATTTCGCAGACGCCCGAGTACCGGGTCAGCCGGTCAGCTCGTTCGCGGGCGGCGGCCGGGTCGTGATGGGTGGGCCCGAGGGTTTCATCTTTCGCGGTTTCGAGCTGACCTCCAGCGACGTGGACCTCCGGACGGTGCGGCTGGTGACGCCTGCGATGATCCTCGAGGGCCGCCTCGCTCTCGCCGGCACACTCAATGGCCCGTGGACGAATGTGACGTTTCGCGGCACCGCTGTGCATCAGGATGGGGATCGCCCCCCGAGTCGGATGGTCGGCATGCTGCGACTCGACACCCGGCGGGCGGACGTGGCCTTCGAGGGCGACCTGACGCTCGATCCGCTGGCGTTCGACGGCATTCGACCGGCGTTCCCCACGCTGAAATCCCGCGGCACCCTCTCCGGAAAGGTGCGACTTGAGGGAACGCTGGCGCGGCTTCGCCTGGATGCGGATGTGGCGGGCGAGCTCGGCGCGCTTCAGGCGCACGGCATCGCCATCGTCCTCGCGCCTCGCTGGGGCGGCGACTCGCTCCGGCTCGATTTCCAGGGCCTGGACCTGGCGGCCCTGCGCGGGACCGGTCCGAAGACCGCGTTGACCGGCTCGGCGCTGGTCAACGGAGTGATCGACACCCTTAGGCCGCCCGAGGGCACCCTCGACCTCCGGCTCAGCCGGGGCCGGCTGGCGGAATTCGTGGTGGATACCGTCGAGACCCGGCTCTCGGTGCACGAGAACCTTCTCACGATCGATACCCTGGGCGTTGACTGGCGCGGCGGCCACGCGAGCGGGCGCGGCACTCTGGGCTGGGCGCGGCCGGGTGATGGCGAGATGGAGATCGAGATCCGCGTCGACAGCCTCACCGCCTTCGATTCGCTGGTGACCCATGGTCTCGGCCTGCCACCGGACACTTCTGCAGCCCCGATTCCCCTCTCCGGGCGGCTCCGGGCCGACTTCACGCTCTCGGGCTCGCTCGACTCCCTCGACGCAGCCGGCCTGGCCGACGTGCGCCACCTCGCCTATCGGAGCTATCGCCTCCCGAGCGCCTCTGCGACCATCGGCTGGATCGGCGGCACGCGACCGCAGCTCAACCTCGAGCTGCTCGCCGATACCCTGGCGATCGGCGAGGCGGCGATTTCCTCTCTGCACGCCAATGTCGAAGGATGGACTGACTCCCTCGCATGGTCCGGAGGATTCGACGGGGGCGGCAGTGTCGGCATCGACGCGGCGGGCCGCTATGCGAGGCAGCGGGGCATCCGGACCTTCTCGTTCGACGAGCTGGTCGCCCGCCTGACGGGCCACACCTGGCGCCTGCGCGAGCCGGTCACGGCCACGCTGGGTGATTCTTCCATCGCGATCACTCCGCTACGGCTCGAGGCCGATGACGGCTCGGGCGCGATCGGGCTCGAGGGGTCCCTGCCGGGAACCGGCCCCGGCCGGCTCCGCGTGGAGGTGTACGGTCTGGAGCTGCACGACCTCTATGGGTTGCTCCAGCGCGACACGACCGAAGTGTCGGGAACGGTCGGCGCGGATCTCGAGATCACGGGCACACGGGTCGCGCCGGTCATCCAGGGGACGGCTTCGCTGGGCGATGCGATCTTCGGTGAATTCCGCGCCCCGTTTGTGCAAGGCGTCCTGCGGTACCAGGAACGGCGGCTGGACGGAAACCTCAGCGTGTGGAAGACGGGGAAGCAGGTTCTGGGGGTCGAGGCGAGTCTCCCGCTCGACCTCGCGTTCACCCAGGTGGCCCGGCGGCAAATCGATGGGCCGCTCGCGATCCGGGCGCTCGCAGACAGCCTGGACCTCGGCAGCCTCGAGGCATTCACCACGTCCGTGCGGCGGGTCGGCGGCACGCTCCGGATGGACGCACGCGTGGAGGGGACATGGGAGCAGCCGCGCCTGGTCGGGTTTGTCAATGTGGCTGGCGGACGTGCCACGCTCCCGGGCCTCGGGGTCCGTTACTCGACCATCGCCGGCTACGCGCGGTTTGCCGGGGATTCGCTGCTGCTGGATTCCCTCCTGCTGGTCAGTGATCCGGGGGGTGGGGAACTGCGCGCCACCGGGTCGGTCCGTTTCACGACCCTCACGAATCCGGTCCTGAACCTGGACCTTAACACGAATCGCTTCCGCGCCATGGACGTGCGCTCGTTCCTGACGCTCGATGCCACCGGACGGATGCGGCTCAGCGGGCCGATGACCAACCCGCTCCTGACCGGCACCGTCACGGCCAACAGCGGCGTCCTGTACTTCGCAGACCTGCTGACGAAGAACGTCATCGATCTCGAGGATCCTGCGTATGCGGACCTGATCGACCAGCGATTCCTCCGCATGCAGCGCCTGGGCCGCACCGCTACCAGCCGGTTCCTCGATTCTCTGCAGATCATCGGACTCACGGTGCGGGTCGGCGACGCCTTCTGGCTGCGGTCCCACGAGGCCAACATCCAGCTCACCGGGCAGGTAAGGGTCGACAAGATCCGCCGGGTCTATCGGGTGGACGGCACGCTCGACGCGGTGCGGGGCACCTACACCCTCAAGATCGGGTTCGTGACGCGTGACTTTCAAGTGCAGCGGGGGCGAGTCCGCTACCTTGGAACCCCCGACCTCAACGCGGATCTGGACATCCAGGCGGAGCACGTCGTCCGACCGACGGATGGCTCGGCGGACATCCCGGTCATCGCGAAGATCACCGGATCCCTGAACGAACCGAAGCTGGCGCTGGAAAGCGACGTCCTTCCGCCGCTGTCAGAGACCAACCTCGTGTCGTACCTGATGTTCGGCCGGCCAGCCGCCGGTCTGTCCAGCTCGGGGGGCACCGGAGACGAACAGCAGGCGCTCAACGCGGGGCTGGCGTACCTCGGCGGGGCGTTGTCGAGTGAGCTCGAGCGGGCGCTCGTGTCGGATCTTGGCGTGCCCGTGGATTTCATCGAGATTCGGCCCGGCGCCCAAAGCTCGATCTACGGGGGATCGAGCGCCACCGAGTTCGCGGCGGGCTGGCAGATCGGACGCCGGAGCTTCCTGACCTTCAGCGCGGGATTCTGCACCGAAGGCCAGTTGGCTTACAACAACGTGGGTGCCAGCTTCGAGTACCGGCTGAGCCAGCAGTGGCGCTTCCAGACCAGCTTCGAGCCGACCAGCACCTGCCAGGCGAACCAGGCCAGCAATCCGCTGACGAACAACGAACGCTATCAGGCGGGTCTCGATTTCCTCTGGGACCTGGAATTCTGAGCGTGGCTCGCGTGCTCCTGATCACCAACCCGGCGGCCGCCCGTACACGATCCACGACTGTCCGGGCCGTGCGCGACGTGCTGCGAGCCGCCGGCTGGCACGCCGAAGTCGCCGCGACGAGCGGTCCCGGCGACGCACGCCGCCTCGCGGAGGAGGGGGTTGCGGCCGGCGTCGACATCGTGGCCGTCTTCGGCGGTGACGGCACCACGATGCAGGCCGCCTCTGCGCTCGTTGGGACCGAAGTGGCGCTGGGGCTGATTCCGGGAGGAACCGGCAACCTCCTGGCAGGAAACCTCCGCATCCCGGCCTCACCGGCCCGTGCCGCGGAGGTCCTGGTCCGCGGGGTCGTACGCCGCCTTGACCTGGGGCGGCTGGTGGCCGGCGGAGAGCAGCACTACTTCGCCGTGGCCTGCGGTACGGGGTACGACGCCCGTGTGATGGTCGAGACGCCGAGCGAGCTCAAGCAGAAGTGGGGGATCGGAGCTTACGTGGCCACCACGCTCAGACTTATCGACCAGGTCCGGAGCATCCGGCACCTGATCACCGTGGATGGGGTGGAGTACGAAGCGCACGCCGCCCTGGTGCTGGTGGCCAACTGCGCCGAAGTCATCCCGCCCCTCATCCGCTTCGGCGACGGCGTGTCACCGGAGGATGGGCTCCTGGACGTCGTCGTCCTGCGGGCCGACAGCCTGGCCGAGGGGGTGCACGCGGTCTGGCAATTCCTGCGTGGCGGCCCCGGGTCCCGCGTGGGCCACGTGCGGGGTCGCGAGATCCGGGTGGAGACGGACCGTCCGGAGCCGGTCCAGCTCGATGGCGATGCCGGCGGCACCACCCCGTTCACGGCCACTGTGGTGCCGGCCGCACTCCGGGTCCTGAGTCCGCCCGCCCCGTGAATCCCGTGACCCGTCAGGCCGACGCCCTCCCGGCAGAGGTGCTGGCTGCGATCGCTCGCGCCACGGGGCAGCTGCTTGCGCCCGAGGCCCTGTACGACGTCCTGTACGAGCAGACGAGCCGGCTCGTGAAGTGTGACGCGTTCTACCTTGCCCTCTGGGATTCCGCCCGGGAGGCGATCCACTTCGTGGCCCACACCGATCGCGGCAAGCGATTGCCGCCGCAGGTGCGACCGGTCGGTGAGGGCCCGACGAGCTGGGTGGTCCGGAATGCGAAGACGTATCTCAGCAGCGGCGTAGACGATCCGGTCCAGCTGCGTGGCGCGCGGTTCGGCAGCGGCGAGCCCAGCGGTTCCGCCGTCCACGTGCCGCTGATTCTCGGCGACCGCCTGGTCGGCGTGCTCTCGGCGCAGTCCTACGAGGACGGCGCCTACTCGCCCGCCTCCATCCAGCTGCTCGAGGCCCTGGCGACCCACGCTGCGATCGCGGTCGAGGCCGCGCGCATCGCCCGGACGACCCGGGAAGCCGAGGCGGCGGCCCAGGCGACGCTGGCCGGCACCCGGGCGTTGCGCGAGCTGGCGCACGATCTCCCCGGCATCGGTACCCTCGACGCCGTGATCGAGCGCGGGCTGCACTCGGCGATGGTGGTCATGGAAGCGGACGGCGCGATGATCGCCGGGCGGTTCGGCGAACAGACGCCGGGACTCGTGGTTCTGGGATCGGTGGGGCGCGAGGCCCGCGTCTTTCGTGCGGGCGACATCCTGCTCGAGCAGAGCCTCCAGGGCGCGGTGGCGCGCACGGGCCGGCGTCGGATCAGCCCGGACCTCGAGGCCGAGCCGGAAGTGAGCCTGGATCCACGCCGCCCGCATCCGCACCGGCCCGGTGCGGTGGTGCCGATGCGGTTCGGGGAAATCGCGATCGGGGTGCTGACGGTGTCGGGACCCGACGGCCAGTGGGCCCCTCCTTCCGAGGATGCCGTCCTCCTCCTGGAGGCGGTGGCCGACCAGGTTGCCGCGGCGGTCAGCGGCCTCCGGCTCCGGGGTGAGCTGCTCACCCGGCTCGATCAGATCGACGCGCTCGGTCGAGTGGCGCACGCGCTGACCGGCGTGGAGGACGCCTTCCACACCATGCAATTCCTGGCGGAGGAAGGGATGCGGGTCTTCAGCGCGCAGCGCGCCGGCGTGTTCCTGCTGGATCGTACCACCGGCGGCGTGGAGTGCCTTTGCCCCATCGGCCTCTCGCACGACTACCTCCGTGCGGTCGAACGCCATTTCATGGCCCTCAAGACCACGCGCACGCTGCTGGAAGGCCATCCTGTATTCCTGGAAACAGCGAGCGGCGATCTCGGCTCCCCCATCGCCGCTGCGGTGCGTGCCGAGGGTTACGCCTCGGCGGCTCTTCTCCCGCTGGTCTTCGCGGGCGAGACGATCGGTGCGCTCTGTTTCTATCACGACCGCGCCCGCGAGCACACGCCGGATGAGCGGCGGCTGGCGGTCGCCTTCGCCGATCAGGCGGCGCTCGCGATCGGCAAGTCGCGCCTGCTCGACCTCGTTACCCGGATCAAGCGTGAGTGGCAGACGGCGTTCGACGCCACCGGGAGCGGCCTCGCCATTCTGGATGCGGAGGGGCACATCGTCCGCGCCAACCGCTTTGTGGCGGACCTGGCCGGCCTTCCGGTGACGGGGATTCCGGGGACCAGCTTCCGCGCGGCGCTCGGATCGACTTCGGGCGAGGCCCAGGACCCGCTGGCGGTCGCGAGACGGACGGGCGCGCCGGTGACGGAGCTGCTGGAACTCGATTCCGGCAGGGCGCTCGTCCTGACGGCGACGCCGCTTCCCGAGGGCGGGCACGTCGTGGCGCTGGACGATGTGAGCGACCTCATCCGGTTGGAGAATCGGTTCCGGATGATCGTGCAGAGCGCGCATGATGCGATCATTCTGGCCGGTCCCGACGGCATCGTCCGCTTCGCCAATGCGGCGGCGGCGGAGCTGTTCGGGCTGTCGGAGGCGGATCTCTGGGGCCGCGCGCTGGCCGGCCTGGTGCCGGGCGACCCAGGCGCCGGTGCCATCGGATCGCGGCGGTTCGAGTCGCGACTGCTCCGCCCGGACGGGCAGCTCCGCGACCTGGCCGTCTCGCTGGCATCGCTTGGCACGACGTCGGCGCCCGCCGGCTCGGTCGTCCTGATTCGCGACGTGACTCCCGAGCGCGAAGCAGTGGAGAAGCTCCGCAGCTCCGAGGCGCGGTACCGGGCATTGTTCGCAGCGGCGCCGGTCGCCATCTTCACGCTCGGCACCGATGGCGCGTTCCAGTCCGTCAACCCGGCGGCGAGGGACCTCGCTGGACTCGGAGAGGGTACCGGCGGGGAAGCGCTCGCGGGCTTCCTCATGCCGGCGGAGCGGGACTTCGTCGAGGCGCAGTTCGCGGCCGCGGGCGCGGGCATGCCCCGCGAATTCCAGATGCACTTCCGCCGGCCCGACGGTTCGGTCCGCGAGGCAGTCGTCGTGGCAGTTCCGGCGGCCGAGGGCAGGGAATCTCCGGCGCAAGTGCTCGCCCTGGCCCGTGACGTGACCGACGAACAGCGGTTGCGCGAGCAGCTCGGCCATTCGGAGAAGATGGGCGCCCTCGGCCAACTCGTCAGTGGTGTGGCACACGAGCTGAACAACCCGCTCGCCGGCATCACGGCGCTGGCTCAGGCCCTGATTCTGGAGGAGCCGCTGGACGAGGGCACCCGACGGGTGCTTGAGACGATCCGGCTCGAGGCGACGCGCTCCGCCCGGATCGTGAGTGACCTCCTGACGTTCGCCCGGCAGCGGCCGCTTCACCGCGCCGATATGGACCTCAATGCAGTGGTGCAGGGTGCGCTGAAGGTGGCGGCCGACCAGGACGGGCTGTGGACGTTCCAGCCGGCAGAAGGCTTGCCCCTGGTGAGCGCGGACGCCGATCAGGTCCGCCAGGTCATCGTCAATCTCGTCACGAACGCGGAGCACGCGATGCGCGATGTGCCCGCCCCTGCCGGCGTGGTGCGCACGTGGTTCACCGATTCGCTGATCGGGTGCGAGGTCTGCGATACCGGCTCCGGAATCGCCCCGGCGACGATGGCCCGCATCTTCGAGCCGTTCTTCACGACAAAGGCGGTGGGCGAAGGCACGGGGCTTGGATTGTCCATCTCCCATGGAATCATCCGCGCGCATGGCGGCGACATTCGCGCGGAGAACCGCCCGGGCGGGGGCGCGCGCTTCTGGTTCGAACTGCCGCGGCATCCCGGCCGCGCTTCGAGGTGAGATCATGGCCGGTTCCGTTCTCCTGATCGATGACGACGCGGACGTCCTCCGCGCGATCGGGAACTATTTCGAGCAACTCGGGTACGAAGTCACCCGGGAGCTGAGCGGTGAGGCCGGGCTCGCCACCTACGACCGGCTGCGGCCGGAGGTGGTCATCCTCGATCTGCGGCTGCCCGGCATGGATGGGATGGAGGTGCTCGAGAAGCTCCGCGCCCGTGACGCCTCGGTCATCCTTCTCACCGGCAACAGCGACATCGCCACAGCCGTGCGGGCGATGCAGCTCGGGGCGGAGAACTTCCTGACGAAACCGGTGGACATGGCCCACCTGGCGGCCGCCACGGCGCGGGTGGCCGACAAGGCGCGGCTCCGCCGCGTCAACGAGGCGCTGCTGACGCAAGCCGGTCCGGGCCGCGGCCTCGACTCGCTGGGCGGCTCGGCCGCAATGAAGGACTTCGGGCATCAGGTCGGCCTGCTGGCCCAGAGCGAGCGGACGACGGTGCTCCTTCAGGGCGAGAGCGGCTCGGGCAAGGGGTGGGTCGCCAGGATGATCCACAACCTGGGGCCCCGGGCAAAGCTGCCGTTCGTCGAGGTGAACTGCGCGGGACTGAGCGCGACGTTTCTTGATTCCGAACTCTTCGGTCACGAGAAGGGCGCGTTCACCGACGCGAAGGACCGGAAGCAGGGCCTCTTCGAGATCGCCGATCACGGTACGATCTTTCTCGACGAAATCGGCGACCTCGCCCCCGAGCTCCAGCCCAAGCTGCTCAAGGTGCTCGAGACCAAGACCTTCCGGCGTCTGGGCGGGACGCGCGAAATCACCGTGGACGTCCGGCTTATCGCGGCCACGAACAAGGAGTTGGCACAAGAGGTGGAGCAGGGGCGCTTCCGGGAAGACCTGTATTACCGCCTGAGCGTCATGCCGCTCCGGCTGCCGGCGGTCCGGGAGCGCTCGCGCGACGACCGGATCGCGCTCGTGACACGTATCTTCAATGATCTCCGGGTCGAGCTGCCCGACGGCCCGTCCCAGGTGGCGCCTGAAGCCTTCGAGCGGCTGCTCATGTACGCCTGGCCCGGGAACGTCCGCGAAATGCGGAACGTTCTGGAACGGGCGCTGATACTGGGACGTGGGCAGCCGAGCATCGGCGTGGAGCACCTCCCGGCCGAATTTCGTGCCCGGGTGGGCCTGGGAGACCGTCGGCACACGCCGCAGACGCTCGAGGACCTCGAACGGCAGCACATCGAGCGGACCGTCCGGCACCATGCGGGGAATCGTACGCGTGCCTCGGAAGAGCTCGGCATCTCGCGGGCGACGCTGATCAGCAAGATCAAGCGCTACGAACTGGACATCTGAGGGAGGCCCCATGGCCGAGATTCACGAGCACGACGGCATGCGGTGCCGCGCCTGCGGACGCGAGGAGCGGGCCTCCGAAGGCTACCCTTGCGCCGATTGCGGCACGTTCATCTGTCTCATCTGTTTCTTCCGCGGCGTGCAGCGGTGCCAGTCATGCGAGCAGAAGCGGAGCGGGGCGAATCTGGCGTGAATGCGGTCATCTGCCGGTCCACGATCGCTCCCCTCCACGCGACCCCGGGTGTGCGAACGGAACAGGTATCGCAGCTGGTGCTGGGCGAGACCGCCGCGGTCCTCGCTGAGGAAGGCCAGTGGTTGCGGGTCCGGACCTCGGCGGATTCGTACGAGGGCTGGCTGCACCGCGGCTACGCGGTGCCCTGCGATGCCGAGGCAGCCCGTACCTGGTCGTGCGAGGCCACCGGCTGGTCGGAAGGAGCCGAGCTCGAAGCGGCGGGCGCCTCGCGCCGGCTGCCGCTCCGCTCCCGCGTCGTTGTCGAGGACGGCCGGGTGCGGCTCCCGGATGGCACTACCGCCACGCTCGTGCAGGGCGAGGTGCGGCCGATCGCCGTCGTGCGGCGCGCCGCAGTTCTCGACTCTCCGGATCGGTGGGCCGCGCGCGCCTTCGCCGGCGCCCCCTATGAATGGGGGGGCGTCACCGAGTTCGGCGTGGATTGCTCGGGCCTGGTGCAAACCACGTTCGCGGCTCGGGGCGTCACCCTGCCGCGTGATTCCGCCGACCAGGCGCGACTCGGCACTGCCGTGCCGCTCGAGCAGGTCCGCCCGGGAGATCTCCTCTTCTTCAGCGAAACCGGCGCCAACATCACCCACGTCGCTTTTGCCGGCACCGGTGGAACCCTGGTGCACTCGACGATCGCCTGCGGAGGCGTCGTGGTGGAGCCGTGGGGCCCGAGGGATCGGGCCGCCGTGCTCCGGCCCCAATTCGTCGCCGCGCGCCGCATCGACACCCCGCCCCCGGCATGACGCGGACGCTGGTGCTCTTCGACATCGACGGGACCCTCCTCCTCACGGCAGGCGCGGGGCGTCGCGCCATCACGGCCGCCCTCGCCGATCTCACGGACGACTCCGCAGCCTGGCACCGGGTCCGCTTCGACGGCAAGACCGATCCCCAGATCGTGCGGGAGCTCCTGATGGAGTCGGGGCACGACCGCGCCGAGGATCCGGAGCTCATCGCGGAAATCTGTGAGCGCTACGTGACGCTGCTCGAGGCCGAGCTCGCGCGGACGCCGGGGGCGACCCGCCTGCTGCCGGGGGTGACCGCCCTGCTCGATCGCCTCGAAGCGAGCACGGGGGTCGTGCTGGGCCTGCTGACAGGCAACGTGGCCCCCGGGGCGGCGCTCAAGCTTCGTTCCGGCGGACTCGACCCCGGACGCTTCCGGGTGGGCGCCTACGGCTCGGATTCCGCCCACCGGCCCGACCTTCCGCCCATCGCGGTTCGGCGCGCGGAACCGTTGTTCGGTCGTACGCCAGGCGGTCGCGAGGTGGTGATCGTCGGGGACACGCCGGCCGACGTGACGTGCGGTGTGGGGATCGGCGCACGGGCGGTGGCGGTCGCCACCGGCGCCTATCGGGTCGAGGACCTTCAGGCCGCCGGCGCCCACGCGGCGTTTCCCGACCTGGCCGATACCGACGCGGTCCTCCGCGCCCTCCTGGACTGAACCGCGATGCGGCCCCAGCTCGAGGAACGCGAGGTGAAAGCGGTGGTGCCGGATCCGGCGCTGCTCCGGCGCCACGTGCTCGAGTCGGGAGGCTTGAGCACGTTTCGGGGGTTCATGGAGGACCGCCTGTTCGATCGCGACGGCGAGCTCGCGGGACGCGGCGAGGTGCTGAGAGTTCGTACCTGGCGCCCCGACGGCGGCGTGCCGACGACCCAACTCGCCTGGAAAGGGCTGACCCGACGCTCCTCCGAAGGGCACAAGCTCCGGGAGGAACTCGAATCGGACGTCGCCGGCGATGGCAGTGCGGTGGGGCGGCTCTTTGAGGCACTCGGCTACCGGGTGTCCGGGGGTATCGACCGCTTCGTCGAGGTATTCGAACTGGGGGCCGCGGTGATCCGGATCGAGTGGTATCCACGGATGGATGTGCTCGTCGAGGTGGAGGGGACCCCTGACGCCATCGACGGCGCGGTCGCCGCCACTGCCCTCCCGCCCGGGGCGTTCCTGCCCGAGTCGCTGCCGGAATTCGTCCAGCGATTCGAGGGGCGGACCGGCGAGCGCGCCGCGCTCTGTGTGGCGGACTTGCGAGGAGATCCGCCCGCATGGACCCGTCGATGACCGCCCCAGCGCTGCCCGAACTCGGTCCCTCCCTCGGGCGCCTCGTGCTGCCGCCGCTCTCGCCGGCGGCGGAGCCGCTGGCGCCGATTCGACTGGCGCTCGTCACCGGGCTCTTCGATGCAGCGGGCCGCGCGCGGTCCGCCCTCAATTCAGAGTCTGTGGCGGAGGCCCGTGCCTGCCTGGCACCGGGAGTCTGGTCCGGGTTGTGGGACCGGGCGGTCGAGGACGCGACGTCGTTGGTGGCAAATGCGCTCGAGTCGCGCCTCAACGCAGCCGCGGCCGAGTCGCGGATGCCGGTGCGGATGCGCGAGCGGCTCAGGATCACCGAGCAGGAGCGGCGGGCGATTCACGCCAGGATGGGCGCCGGCGGCACGGCGATGCTGCGCGAAGCGGAGCTGCTCCCTGAAGCCACAGATGCTGCGTGGGTCGAGCGAGTGGGCGCCGCGGCCCGCCGCGTGGAAAGCGCCTGGCTGGCGCTCGAAGCGGCGGCCGCGCACGAGCTGGCGGAATGGGAGCCGGAAATCGCCGCCGCACGCTCGTGGCGCCGGCCGGCCTGGCCGCTCTGGGTCCTCACGCTCGGGTTGCTGGCGCTTGCGATATGGGCGGGGCTGCTGCTGGGAGGGTATCTGCCGGTGCCGGGTCCGCTTCGCCCGCTCATCGAATTCTGGTGGGCCCGCTGGTGAGTGTCGTCGGGGTTGGCATCGACGTCGTCGAGGTGAAGCGAGCCCGGGCGATTCTGGCTCGGCACGGCAGGCGGGCGCTGGCGCGATTCCTGACCGACGCGGAGCGAGCCTACGTGGCGCACCAACCCGATCCTGCTCCGCACTTCGCCGTGCGGGTCGCCGCGAAAGAGGCGGCCTACAAGGCGCTGCAATGCTTGCCGGACATGCGGGCCGTGGGGTGGCAGGACCTCGAGGTGGCGCGCCGGTCGGACGGGCGACCGCTGCTGACTCTGCGAGGGGCTGCGGCCCTGCTTCCCGCGGGGCACGTCCTCCATCTTTCCCTCACCCACACCCGTGGGGTGGCGGGCGCGGTCGTCGTCATCTCGACTAGCTAATCCGAACGCGGGACTCTAGTTTTGTCGGTCGCCGACAAAACTACTTGATAATGATTCTCAACAGCCTCTCACTCTCCCTCGCGCTGGCCCTGCTCGGGGGTCCTGCGCCTGATGCCGACCCGACCGTGCAACGGGCGGATCTCCCGGCCGTCGTCCGCCGCCTGGCAGCCACCACTCAGCTCGCCGCCCAGGAGTACCGCATCGGAGTGGTGAACGGGAAGGTGATTGCGGCGCCGGAGGTCGAGGAAGCAGAGCTGTTCCTCCGGGAGGCCCGCGTCAGCGCCAGCCGCCTCCCGCCGGACGTGGCCGCCGGTGCCACCCGCGACATCGATGCGATCCTCGCGCTGGTGCATGCGACGGCGCCACCGGACACCGTTGCGGCCCGCGTTCGCGCGCTCACCAGCAGACTTGCCGCCCGCTTCGCCGTCGACCTCGAGCAGCTTCCGGCGGTGGCGCCCTCACTCGCCCGCGGAGCCGAGGTGTACCATCAGCAGTGCGCGAGTTGCCACGGTGCCACCGGGCGCGGTGACGGCCCCGCCGGCCGCGGGCTCACCCCGCCTCCAGCCGTGCTCTCCGATGCCGCCGCGCGCGGCGACGCGACTCCTCTCGATTATTACCGCCGCGTAACGATCGGTGTCGCGGGGACGGCCATGCCGGCCTTCGAGACGCGACTCACCGCGGACGAACGGTGGGCCGCGGCGGTCTACGCCACGTTTCTCCGCTATCCGTCGCCCGCGGGGGAGGTCCCCGCCAGCCTGCGCTCCTTCGCGGCGACCGCCCAGCTGAGCGATCGCCAGATCGCGGACAGCCTCGGCATTGCCCCGACACTGGCCGGGGCGCGCATCGCCGCGGCCAGAGCGTTCGAGATGCAGGCCCACCGGGCCGACGCGGAGCCGGTCTTCGCCCTGGTGCGTGCGCAACTCGATTCGGCCGCGGCGGCGCTCTCCACGGGGCAGCGCGAGGCCGCTGGCACCCTCGTCTTCGATGCGTACATGAGCTTCGAGCAGGTTGAGGCGGGCGTGCGTGCCAAGGCCCCGTCGCTCGCCGGGAATCTCGAGGCCGGGTTCACAACGCTCCGCGGCCGGGCGCAGGGCGGCGCGACGCCCGCCGAGCTCCAGGCAATCCGGGCAGAGCTCGACATCGATCTTGCCCGGGCGGAGCGGATCCTGGCCAGGCCGCTCGGGCCCGCCGAGCTCTTCGTACAGTCGTTCGTCATCCTCCTGCGGGAAGGCCTCGAGGCCATCCTTATCATCGGCGCCCTCGTGGCGTTCCTGCTGCGCACCGGAAATGGCCGGCGTCGGCGGGATATCCACCTGGGTGTTGGTGCCGGCGTGGTGGTGACTCTGCTCACGCTCGTGGCGATCGAAACGGTATTCCAGTTCTCTCCCGCGAGCCAGGAAGTGCTCGAGGGGGTCACGATGCTGGTGGCGACCGCCGTGCTGTTCTATGTGAGCTACTGGCTCCTGTCCAAGCTCGAAGTGGCGAAGTGGAACCGCTTCGTGAAGGGGAAGGTGCAGGACGCGCTGACGTCCGGTTCGGCGCTGGCGCTGCCATCGGTCGCATTCCTCGCGGTGTATCGCGAGGGCGTCGAGACGGTGCTCTTCTACAAGGCGCTGCTGCTGACGGGAGAACCTGGGCGGAGCCTGTTGCCGGTGTTCGGGGGCATCGCGTGTGCCGCACTCGTGCTTGGTGTCATCTACGTGCTGATCAACCGGTTCGGCGTGAAGCTCCCCCTCAAGGCGTTCTTCGGGGTGACGAGTGGGTTTCTCTATTACATGGCATTCGTCTTCGCCGGGAAGGGTGTGGCGGAGCTGCAGGGCGGTGGGGTGGTGCCGGTGACGGTCGTCTCGTGGGCGCCGCAGATCGAGCGGTTCGGCATTTACCGCACCGTTGAGTCGCTCGCCGTTCAGGGGCTCCTCGCGGTGCTGCTGGTCGTCGCTCTGTTCTGGACGTTCTATCTCGAGCCCCGCCGGCTCCGGGTGACCCAGCAGATGGTGCCCGAACCTTCGCCGCGAGCGCCCGAGCACTCGTCGGCCGAGGCGGCGGCACCTTCGCCGTTCGAGACGGACATCCTCCGCTCCCTCGAGCGCATGGATGCCGACCTCGCCGAGTTGCGTGCCGAAGTGGAGCGCCTGAAGGCGCGGCTTCTGGCGCGGCGCTAGCGGCTTCGGTCATCCTGGCGCCCCAGGACACTTGCGGCCGGGGGGCAACTCGACAATTTCTTAGAAGTGTGGCCCTCGCGCCCGGGCCGAGAATCTGCGTACCCGAGCTTCTAGGAACCCCCGCAAATGCGACTCAATGTTGCAGCAGGGCTGACACTCTCGCTGGTCATTCTCCCGGCCGCCGTGCTAGCCCAGAATGTGAGTCGTACGTTCGCGGGCACCACTTGGGGCGAGAGTGAGGATGAGACGAAGGCAAGGATCACCGCCGCCGGCTTCGAATTCAGTCGCAAGGACTCGCTTGGGGACTTGGTGTTCGACGGTGAGGCAATGGGTTATGCGAGCCGGGTGTACGCGAGGCAGACTCCGATCGGGGAGCTGGTGAGCGTGATAGTGCTACTGAGGACGCCCGATCAGGAAGCGATCCCGACCTGGCGTGCGATGCTCCATATTCTTACCGAGAAGTACGGTCAGCCGACCGCCGTCCTCGAGCGGTTCGAATCGCCCTACAAGCAGGGCGACGGCAAGGCGGAGCAGGCGATCCTGGAGGGGAAGGGAGCCATTTCCGCTTCTTGGGGCCGAGAGGAAGAGGGCTTGATGAGATTGGAGGTCACGGACAAGCTGGCGGTCCGCGTGGCCTACGAATCGAAGGACTGGCCGCAGGAATCCGATCGCCGCACGGGCAAGATCTCCAGTGGCGCGAGCTCCGGCGGCAAGGCCAAGCGCGATTCGGCGCCCGCGAGCAATCCGTTCTGAGCGGGGCCGCGCCTGGAAATGCAAACGGCCCACCATTTCGGTGGGCCGTTCGCTTTGAGAGGTGGTAGATCGCCCCCTGAGTATACGGAGACGGACGGATGTGCCCGCTCCACCCTTCTTCGACCTACCACTTTTCCTGGGGGCAGCGTTCTCCCCGTTCCAGAACCTTACTGAAGCACCATTCATGCCACGCCAGCGCGTGATACAAGTCACTGCCGCATAATGACTTATGCTGATGCTCCGGAGCCCGGATCGAAGGCGGGTTGTCAACTTATTCGACAGAAATCGCCTAACGCATTGACAGGCAATACCTTACGAAACTGTTTAGTAATTAGGCAGCGTTTGGTTTCTTGACAGTCGCCAGATAGGCCCCCGGCGGCAGTTGCGGATCATGTCGCCACCGAAGGCAGAGGTAGGAACCAATCCCTACGAGCAGGACGCTCGTCAGTTGTGCGATCGTGAACCCGCCAAGGAAACGATCGTCCTTCGCGCGAAAGATCTCCACGAAGAAGCGCTCCAGGCCGGCCAGCATCAGGTAGACGCCGAAGAGCCACCCGGTCCCGCGCTCCCGGGTCCGAAGGGTCCACAGCAGGGCGAAGACGAGCAGCATGATCGTCACTTCGTAGAGCTGCGTCGGGTGCACGGCCAGCACCGTGGAGGGGTCGGTGCCCTCGGGGATTGCGACTCGAAAACCGGTCAGGTTGGCCGCGGTGCTGGGTGGCAATCCTCGGGGAAACGCCACGCCCCAGGGGAGATCGGTGGGCCGGCCGTAGTCGTCGCCTACCAGGAAGCATCCCACCCGGCCGAGCGCATAGGCGGCCGCGAGTGCCGGCGCGGTGACGTGCATGGTCCACCGGGCCGGGACCTTGAGCCGCCACCCGTTGATCAGCACCGCGGCCGCGCCACCGACGAACCCACCGTACCAGACGAGCCCGCCTCGCGAGAGCAGGGCCCCGGGGTCGCGCGTCAGGGCGACATACCACAGCTTCGCCCCCAGGACGCCCCCGATGAGTGCGGCGATGACGATGTCGGCGGCGTACTCCTGGTTGAGCCTGCGGCGCTTCAACTCGAGCCCGATCAGCCAGCCCCCGACGAGAAAGCCGACCATCATCATGATACCGTAACCGGTGATCTCGATCGGCCCGAGGTGGATGTTGAACGGGTAAACGGTCATGGTGACGTCCGGGTCAGGCGGGGAGGGGAATGAGGCCGGGGAGGGGAAGGTCGTCCCGCGGCTCGAGGTCGGGACCACTCTGGTCGCCGCGCGCGAGGCGCCACGCGCCCGCGGCCGCGATCATGGCGGCATTGTCGGTATTGAGCCGGGGCGACGCCACCGCAACCGTGGCAATGCCGGTGAGGCGCTCGCGCAGCCGATCCGCGAGCGTGCGGTTGCATGCGACGCCCCCGCCGATCATCGCGGTCGGATAGCCCAGTTCCTCGGTCGCGCGCGCGGTCTTCTCTACCAGGACATCGAGCATGGCGTCCTGGAAGCCCCGCGCGAGGTCGGCCCGGTCCCGGTCGAGGTCGGTGCTGGCCCGCACGGCGCGCAGCACCGCGGTCTTGAGCCCGCTGAACGAGAAATGCCAGCGATTGGCGCTCTCCTCCTGGTTGAGGTTCCGAAGCAGGGGCCGCGGGAAGGCGAAGACGCCGGGGCGACCGGCGCTCGCGAGTCGCTCCACAGGCGGGCCGCCCGGGTAGCCCAGGCCGAGGAGAGCAGCGACCTTGTCGAAGGCTTCGCCCGCTGCGTCATCAAGCGTCTGCCCCATCAGGCGGTAGCTGCCCCATTCGGGCACGTCGAGAAGCATGGTGTGCCCGCCGCTCACGAGCAGCGCCACGAACGGCGGCGAGAAATCCCCGTCTTCGAGCGTCGGCGCGAACAGGTGGCCCTCGAGGTGGTTCACGCCCAGCACGGGAACGCCGAGGCTGTAGCCGAGGGTCTTCCCGTACATGACACCGACGAGGAGCGCGCCCACGAGCCCCGGTCCGCTCGTCACCGCGATCGCGCCGATCCCTTCGAGCCCGGTTCCCGCGTCCGCCAGCGCACGGTCCACGACCTGCCCGATCGCGACGACGTGTGCCCGGCTCGCCAGTTCCGGCACCACACCTCCGAAGACCGCGTGGACATCCTGCGACAGGATCACGACGCTCTCCAGTCGGGGCCGGTCCCCCGACAGCGAGATCACGGCGGCGGAGGTCTCGTCGCAGGAGGTCTCGATGGCGAGGACTCGACCGACGGGCCGCACGTCAGCCGCCGCCGGCCGCCACCAGGCGTTCCACGAGCTTTCGATTGACCGGGGAGCCCCAGTCGTGCGCCCCGATGATCCGCTTGACGATGACGCCATCCCGGTCGAGGAGGAAACTTTCAGGCACGCCCGTGGTCTGGTAGGTCCGCTGAATGAGCCCGGTCCGATCCTGGAGCAGGTCGAACGTGATGCCGAGGTTCTGGGCGAATGTGCGCACACCGGCGGGGTCGCCCTCATCGATGCTCACGGCGGCGACACGGAAGCCCCGGGGGCCCAGCGACTGATAGAGGCGCTCGATGGCGGGCATCTCCTCCACGCACGGACCGCACCACGTGGCCCAGATGTTGACAAGGGTCACTGAGCCGCGGTATTCGTCGCGCAGGGAGACGGAATCATTTGTCGCCAGGTTGACCGCCTTGAAGTTCGGCGCCCTCGCGCCGACCTCCACGCGCTGCACCTGGGGCCCCAGCGTGACGAGCGCCACCGCCCCGACCCCGAGCCCGGCCACAATCGTCCCGACGACCAGCCACTGTTTCGAAATCCGCATGGTGCTCCTATGCCTGAGCCCGACTCAGGCGGGACAACTCGCGAACCGCGCCGGCGATGTCCGGCGCGCCGAAAACGGCGGTCCCTGCAACAAACGTATCCGCTCCCGCAGCGCGCGCAGCACCAACCGTCGCCGCAGTGATGCCGCCGTCCACCTCGAGGCGTGCACGGCTGCCCCGGCGGTCGAGAAACTCGCGTACCCGGCGGATCTTGTCCGTTGCGGCGGGGATGTATCTCTGCCCGCCGAATCCGGGATTCACGGACATCACGAGCACGAGATCGAGGTCATCAACGACCTCCTCGAGCACAACCATGGGTGTCGATGGATTGAGGGCCAGCCCGGCCAGCATGCCTCGCTCCCTCGCCGTGGCCAGGTGCCGTTGCACGTGGACCGTCGCCTCCGGATGGAATGTGAAGACGCTCGCGCCTGCCGCGGCGTAGTCGTCGAGATACCGCTCCGGACGCTCCACCATCAGGTGCACATCGATCGGCAGGTCCGTGATTCCACGGAGTGCCCGAATCATCGGAACCCCGAAGGTCAGGTTGGGCACGAACTGGCCGTCCATGACGTCGACGTGCAGCCATTCGGCGCCGCCCGCGATCGCGGCCTCCACTTGTTCCCTCAGGCGAGCCAGGTCCGCGCTCAGCACACTCGGTGCGATGATCGGGTTCACGGCATCCTCGATAGCGTCAGGTCCACCCGTCCATTCCGGGCCATCCGGCTGCCTGCGGACGGACGTTGCTCGAGGACCACGCCGTCGCGGGTGCCTGGCATTTCCCGCTGGCGGACGAAGCCCACGAACAGCCCGGCCCGCGTCAGCCGCTCGAGAGCCTCCTCGCGCTGGAGGCCCACGAGATCCGGCACGGCGATATCCGCGGGCCCGCGGCTGACGAGCAGGGTGATCAGGTCGTCCGGAAGTCGCGTGGTCCCCGCCGCCGGGCGGCTCGCCACGACGGTGCCGGGATCGGACGGCGCGGCCACTGTGTCGGCGGCGACGGTCCGGAAACCCGCCTGCGCCAGGACCGTCCGCGCCAGCCCGACCTCGAGCCCCACGAGGTCGGGGATCGGAATCACCTCGGGCCCGGCGCTTACGGTCAACCGCACAAGCCCCCCCTCGGGCACGACGGTCTCGGGGGGTGGGTCCTGCCAGATGACTGTGCCGGCCGGAGCCGTCGGATGCGCCGACTCGCCTTCGAGGCGGGCGCGGAATCCCTCCGAGACCAGTTTCGACCGGGCCTCCTCGAGCGGCTGATCCAGCACGCGTGGCACCGAGCCGCCTCCCGTGCCGGGTGGTGCCGGGAAAATCACCAGCACCGCCAGCAGATAACCCAGCAACGAGGCTCCCGCCACCACGGCGAGCCCGACGAGAAACCGGCGGTGAAAAAACGGGTTCGACTCGACTGAAAACCGCCGCACCTTCATGCATCCCTCCGGAGCCGGGCGGCGAAGGCGCCGTCAGTTCCGTGCACGTGGGGCATCAACGAGAGATCGCCCGCCGGGCTCAGGCACTCTGCGGGTACCGTCGCCGGGGTGTCGCGCCGGAAGGCGGGGTGCTCCTCCAGGAACCGCTGGACCTGGTCTTCGTTCTCTTCCGGCTCGAGCGAACAGGTGGCGTAAACTAACAGGCCCCCCGGCCGCACCGCCGCCGCGACGCCGCGCAGGAGCCTGGCCTGGGTCTCCACCAGCGATCGGAGCGCCTCGACCGTGACACGCCACCGCGCATCGGGATGCCTGGCGAAGCTTCCCGTGCCCAGACACGGGGCGTCGAGCAGCACCGCGTCCATCGGCCGGACGGGAGGGGTCGCGGCATCCGCCACCACGACGAATTCCCGGCCGGAGCCCGCACGGGCCAGGTTTTCGTTGAGCCGTCTCACCCTTCGCCGGTGGTGTTCGCCCGCCACGACCAGTCGAGCCCGTCGGCCGAGCCCGATCGTCTTCCCGCCTGGTGCCGCACATGCATCGAACACAGCGCTGCCGTCGGGGATGTCCGCGAAGCGGACCACGAGACCCTGGGCCGCGTCCTGTACGATGAACGCTCCCTCCGAATAGCCGGGCAGATCCGCCGGGCGGGCCCCCTCGATGACCAGGCCGGAATCGAACGGCGCGGGGCGCGCCGCGATTCCCGACTGTCGAAGCCGCTCCGCGAGACGGCCTGTCGATTCGCGGGCCGGCGCGAGGACCAGCGGGGGTCGCGTGTCATTGTGGCGCAGCAGGGCTTCCGTCCCCCCGGTTCCGAATCGCCCGACCCACCCCGCCACCAACCACTCGGGATGGGAGTGCGCGCGTGCGAGCCGGGCGACGGGGTCGGCGGATTCCGCGATGGCCGGCGCGGCTCCGCCGCGCGCGAGGCGCCGGAGCACCGCGTTGACGAACCCGGCGGGCCCGCCGCCGACCGCTTCACGTGCCAGCTCGACAGTTGTGCTCACGGCCGCGTGCGGGGGCACGCGCTCGAGTTGGAGGAGTTGATAGGCGCCGAGCCGGAGGAGATCCCGAAGCGGCTCGCTGACGGTCTCCCAGCCAAGTCGGGTCAGCGGGGCCAACCGGTCGTCGAGGGCGTGTTGCCGGCGGAGAATCCCCGCGGCGAGCTCGTGGGCGAGGCGCCGGTCGGCGTCCGGCAATCGGGGAATTGCTGCGGTCAGTGCGGCATCAAACGGCGCTCCCCCGCGGACTTCGCGGAGAATCAGGAGCGCCGCGCGCCGAGCGTCGAGGCCTATGCCAGGTGCATCAGGCACGTCGGCCCGTTCAGTCGAGCAAGCCGCGGGACGGGCTGGAAGGCATCGCGACTTCCCGGCGCGGCATACGGCCGGCCAGGAACGCCGCGCGTCCCGCCTCCACCGCGTGCCGCATCGCCTGCGCCATGAGCACCGGGTCCTGCGCTTCGGCGAGGGCCGTGTTCATCAGGATCCCGTCCACGCCCTGCTCCATCGTGAGGCACGCGTCGGACGCGGTGCCCACTCCGGCGTCCACGATCACGGGCACCGAGAGCCGCCGCTTGATGATGCGGATGGCATAGGGGTTGAGCAGGCCGAGTCCGCTCCCGATCGGCGAGGCCAGCGGCATGACGGCGGCGCAGCCCGCTTCCTCCAGCCGAAGCGCCGTGATCAGGTCCTCGTTCGTGTAGGCCAGGACCTTGAACCCCTCGCGGACCAGGACCCGGGCAGCGGCGAGCAGCCCATCGGTATCGGGCAGGAGTGTCTCCTTGTCGCCGATCACTTCGAGCTTTACGAATTCGTTGAAGCCGGCCTCGCGGGCGAGGCGTGCGTACCGGATCGCCTCATCCGCAGAGTAGCAACCAGCCGTATTCGCGAGGAGGAAGTAGCGATCCGGGGAAAGGTGGTACAGCACCCCTTCTTCCTTCGTCCGGTCGAGGTCCACCCGACGGACCGCCACGGTGACCACCTCGGCCCCCGAGGCCTCCAGGGCCTGGACCATTTCGGCATTGCTCCGGTACTTGCCGGTACCAACCAACAGCCGGGATTGGAAGGTACGACCGCCGATCACGAGCGGCGAATCTGCGGGGGCGGCGATGGTGGAGGTCATGCAGGCAAGATAATGCTCATCCCCCACCCACGAAGTGCACCAGTTCGATCACGTCTCCGCTCTTGAGGTCGACCTCCCCCAGGCGCGGTCGGCGGACGATTTCGCGGTTCAGCTCGACAACCACGGTCCGCGGGTCCAGGCCGAGGTGGGACAGCAAATCGGTGAGCGTCGCGGGGCCTGGGACGCGGCGGGGCTCGCCGTTGATGGTCAGGGCAAGCTCACTCATTCGAGAGTGCTCCACGGTTCGAGCAGGGCGACGGCGGCGGCGTACGGATCCGTGGCCCCCCACAGCGCACGTATGGCCGCGATGCCCCAGGCGCCGGCGTCGCGGACCTCGACCGCACGATCCGGCGTGACACCGCCGATGGCGATCACCGGGATGCCGAGTGCGACGGACTCGCGCAGGGGCTCGAGTCCGATCCCCGGGCGGCCGGGATGGGTCAGCGTTTCGTAGATGTTCCCCAGCAGCAGCAGGTCCGCCCCCTCATCAACTGCGACCCTCGCCTCGGCGACCGAATGGACCGAACGGCCGATCCACCCGTCCGGGAAGACCCGCCGGGCGTCGGGCACGGCGAGATCGGACCCGGAGAGTTGCACGCCCTGCGCCCCGATGGCGCGTGCGAGATCCGGCCGGCCGCTGATGAACACGGCAGCCTCCGGCGGGCGGGCGAGCGCGATGAAGCGCTGCGCCACCCGGGCGAGGCCCGCCGTCTCCATGGTCCGATCCCGGGCGTGCAGCGCCACCGCGCTTCCGGCCGCCGCGATCGCAGCGGCTCGAATGCCCAGGTCGGCGTCGGCGAGCACCGCGGCGTCGGTCACCGCGTGGAGCCGGGGCAGGGGCCTCATCCGAGCCGATCGCCCACCGCGAGCGGGCGGCCATGCAGCCACTCGGCCGTCGCGAGCCGGCGCCTGCCGGCCGGTTGCACCTCGTCGATGGCCAGCGCCCCGCTCCCGCACGCGACCACGAGGGTTTGGTCGGCGCGCAGGACCGTCCCGGCGACTCCGTTCCCGGCCGTCGCCGCCGCGTGGAACAGCTTCAGCTCGGCTCCCGGCGAGGAGGTCCATGCGCCGGGCCACGGATCGAACGCGCGAACATGGCGGCTCAGCTCCTCGGCATCGCGATTCCAGTCCACGCGCGCGGTCTCGCGCGAAACCTTGGGTGCGAATGTCGCGCGGCCACCGTCCTGCGGAGCGGGGACCAGGTCCTGGTGGGCAATCCGGTCGAGGGCCTCGACGAGAGCGTCCGCGCCGAGCGCAGCGAGACGCGTGGTGAGTTCGCCCGCGGTCTCGGTGGGGCCGATCGGCGTTTCCCGCCTCAAAAAAACGGGCCCACTGTCGAGGCCGGCTTCCATCTGCATGACACTCACGCCCGTCGTCGCATCCCCGGCGAGATTCGCGGCCTGCACCGGGGCGGCCCCGCGCCAGCGCGGCAGGAGGGAGGCGTGAATGTTGATCATGCCGCGAGCGGGAATGGCGAGCAGGTCCGGCCTGAGGATGTGGCCGTACGCGACGACGACCCCAAGCTCGGCCCCAGCCTCACGCACGGCTGCGGTGAAGGAATCCCCGATCGGACGCTCGGGCTGCAGCAGCCTGAGGCCGGCGCGCAGCGCGGTGTTCTTGACCGGAGGAGGGACGAGG
>DASTCF010000158.1:0-2633 GCA_035711365.1 Gemmatimonadales bacterium | reverse complement strand
GGTCACGTCGCGGGTCACGACGCGATCGAGCAGGCGAACGGCGTCGGCGCCGGTGATCAGGTACTTGTAGAGGGGGGAGACGTCGATCAGCGCTGCTGAATTACGGATGGCCCAGTATTCCCGGTCGTGCACCAGGTCGTAAGCGCTGGCCACGGCATAGCCGGCCCAGCGCCGCCAGGCCTCGCCCTCCATCAGGGCGGATGTGCGGGAGTGAAATGGGGTGTGCTTCAGCAATGCTGGGTTCTCGGGTCGCCACTGCCCATCCGCCCATCTGCCCATCCGCCCATCCTAGAAGCTCCACCCCGTCGTACTCGTGAACTGGAACCCTTCCGGTCCGCCGGCGAAGTTGAACGTGAGAATCCCCGCCTTGAGCGCGCGCAGGATGATTCCGGCGCCGCCTCCCACCGCCAGGTCCTCGGTGGTGAGCGATATTGCCCCCTCCTCGAACACCCGGCCCGCGTCCCCGAACAGCATCAGGCTCACGCTGCCGAAGTCCCCGACATCCACGATCGTCTGCCGGACTTCGAGACTCGCGTAAAGCTGGTCGGCGTCGATCCGGCGCCCGTCCGGCAGCCCGCGGTTGGTCTGCCGGCCACCGTACCCGGTCCGGCCACCCTCCCACGTTTCGAGATCGTAGAAGGCATTGAGCGCCGGGCTCCCTACCGTGCTGACCGCCGCCAGCCGCCCTGCGACGACCGTCCCGAACCGTGGCGTCACGAAGCCGCGCGCCTCACCGTAGTAGCGGCCATACCCATCGCCGCCGCTCCCGGCCAGCGCGCCGATCTCGAGCAGCGCGCCGGTGCCAGGGTTGTATTCGCGGTCCCGCGTGTCGTACACCAGCGAAATCCGTCCGGTGACGTCGGTGTCCTCGGCCTCGAGGCCGACGGTGGATCCGAACAGGGTCGGCGCCGGGAGGTCGGCAAACTTCGTCTTGACGACGCTTCCGCCCCACGAGAGCTGCAGCGGGCCGCGGAGCCGCCGGGTCACCTCGATCCTGCCGAAGTTCTGATAGCGCTTCACGCGATAATAGCCGCCGGCCGATTCCTCTAGATCCTCGTCCACCTCGCTGTCGTTCCCCAGGCCGTAGTAGCCGAGCCGCGCCTCACGCGACGCGCCCGCGCGCGCGAAGAGCCGCCAGCCATCCTGCAGGCCGGGCGCCCGGAATTCCACCGTCGCGAACCGGCTCCCCTCGAATCCCGCCGCCGCAGACACGCTGAGCACGCCGTCCGAGAGCCAGCGCGCGTCCCACTCGGCGTCGCGGCGGAGCTCGTAACGCGCGCCGAGCAACGGAAACTCGTTCGGGGCCGAGACGAGGTAGGGATAGTAGCTCGCGCGCCAGTCGGCCTGCGCCTGGAGTGGGGCGGCGAGGACGGTGAGCGCGACCAGGGCGGTGGCGTGGCGCAGGCGTGTCACTTCCTGCTCGGGAAGAGGAACGCACTCTCCTTCGAAACGGCGGCGTTGCCGTCGTGGACCGCGAACTTGCTCGGATAGAAGGACGCCGCCCCGTATTCGCCGCGCTTGTTCACGGCATAAAACGTCAGATCGAAATTGGGGCGGCCATCGGGGCGGAGGAGCCGGGAGGGCGACATCGCAATCGCGCGCTTGAGGGTCTCGAGACAGGCGTCGGTCGGCTTCAGGCCGCGCCGCATGTGCTCCACGGTCAGGAATCCGCCGCAGACCATGATATTCGATTCGCCCCGGCCGGTGGAGCCGGCCGCGCCCACGTCGTTGTCCGTGTACTGGCCGGCGCCCACGATCGGCGAGTCTCCCACGCGCCCGGGGACCTTCCACGCCAGGCCGCTCGTCGTCGTCACCGAGGAGATGTCTCCCGACGGGCTCACGACGTTGAGGTTGATGGTACCCGTCGGCCGCACCACCATCGGCTCCTTGTCGGGCACGTCGAGCCAGTCATCGGCGGCGCCCCGGTTGGCGCGCCAGACCAGCCATCGCTGCCGGGACTCGGGCGTGAGGAGGTCCTCCTCCTTGAATCCGTAGGACAGCGCGAATCGCTTGGCCCCCTCGCCGACCAGCAGGATGTGGTTCGTGTACTTGAGCACGAGCTTGGCCACTTCGCTCGGGGTCTTGATCCCCTCGAGAGCACCCACGGCTCCCGCCCGCTTCGTGGGCCCGTGCATACAGGAAGCGTCAAGCTGCACGACGCCGTCCTCGTTCGGCAGTCCGCCATAGCCGACGGAATTGTCGTTGGGGTCGAGCTCCTGGATCTTCACCCCTTCGACGGCGGCATCGAGCGTGTCGGCACCCTTCAGCATCAGCTCGACTGCCCGGGTGACCGGGGCAAGGCTGTTGTTGGAGCTGATGGCGACCGGCTGGGCCAGTGGGCGGAGAACCAGGGCCGGCGCTTCGATGCGCCGGGACGTACTGGAGAGGGTACCCGCGGCGAGGGCCGCGGCGCCGGCACCGAGGAACGTGCGGCGGGAGACAGGATCGGACACGAACGGACCTCCTGGCATCGGGTCAACACGGCGTGGCTGTGAGAGTTAGGTTCACCCGGCGCGTCTGTCAACTTGCCGCGCCTCAGGGCGAGCCCTAACTTCCCCGCCACCATGCCCCGCCGTCCCAGACTCGACCCGTCCATCCTGAATTTGCCCGTCGAGAAGATGCGGGCCGGGTAC
>DASTCF010000157.1:0-2891 GCA_035711365.1 Gemmatimonadales bacterium | reverse complement strand
GTGTTCAAGCTCTCCGACGACCGCGCGCTGGTCGCCACGACCGATTTCTTCACGCCGATCGTGGACGATCCGGGCGACTGGGGCGCGATCGCCGCCGCCAACGCCCTGAGCGACATCTACGCGATGGGCGCGACCCCGCTCTTCGCCCTGAACCTGGTGGCCTGGCCCCGTACCAGCCTCCCGTTCGAGCTGCTCGGCGAGGTGATGGACGGCGCCGCCGAGGTGGCGCGCGAGGCCGGCTGCCTCCTCGTCGGCGGCCACTCGGTGGATGACGCCGAACCCAAGTTCGGGCTCGCCGTGATCGGCGAGGTGCACCCCGACCGGCTGCTCACCAATGCCACCGCGAAGGCGGGTGACGTCCTGGTGCTCACCAAGCCGCTCGGCACCGGCATCCTCACCACCGCGCTCAAGCGCGACCGGGTGAACGAGGCCGCGATCGCACCCGCGGTGCGCATGATGCGGACCCTCAATGCCGGCGCCGCACGCGCCGCGCTCGCGAACGCAGTCACCGCCGCCACCGATGTCACCGGCTTCGGCCTCCTGGGCCATCTCGGCAACATCCTCACGTCGAGCGGCCTGGCGGCGGAGATCGACGCGGGTAAGCTCCCCGTGCTCGACGGCGCGCTCGAGCTGGCCGAAGAAGGTATCATCCCCGGAGGAACCGCGCGAAATCTCGAGGCGGCCATGGCGATCACGGAGTGGGATCCCTCAGTGAGTCAGGCCCAGCGCCTGATCTGCACCGACGCGCAGACCTCCGGCGGCCTGCTGCTCGCCGTGGCCCCGCAGAGGCTCGACGCGCTGCTCGCCGCGCTCCGCGGGGAGCACACCCCCGCGCAGGCCGTGATCGGGAAACTGGTCGCCGGGAATATTGGGAGGGTTCGTGTCACTGCGTGAGCCACGGCCCATCCGCCCATCCGCCCATCGGCCACGCTGACATGCGCTGGACCTCCGCCCGCTACGACCAGCTCGAACGCGCCGCCCGCCTCGGCCTCCGGGTCGCGCTCTCCCGGCGCGGCACCGAATACGTGGTCACCGCCACCCGGCTCGGCCAGCTCGACGGGAAGGAATCCTTCCGGGCACGGCTCCCGATGACCGGCGAGGAAATGGAGTTCGCGCTGGAGGACATCGAATGGTTCCAGGTGATCGACAGTGAGTGAGTCCGCCAAGGCGCTCCCCGTGGCCGTGCTCCACCTGGATGAGAGCTGCCTGGGCAACGGCCAGGTGGGCGCCACGCCCGGGGGCGCCGGCGGTCTGATCGAGGTCGCCACGCGAAGCGGCGTCGAGCGGCGCGATTTCTACCTCCACGCCGCCGATACCACCAACAACCGGATGGCCCTCGCCGGCGCCATCGCCGCGCTGCAGCTCCTGGGCAGCAAGGGGCGGCGGCTCCGGGTGCTCATCGTCTCCGACTCGGAGTACCTCGTCAAGGGAATGCGGGAGTGGGTGCCGGGTTGGGTCGCGCGGGGATGGAAGCGGAAGGGCGGCCAGATCGAGAACCTTCCACTCTGGCAGCAGCTGGTCCACTCAGCCGACAAGCACGAGGTCCAGTGGACGTGGGTCCGCGGCCACAAGGGCCACGCCAAGAACGAGTACGCCGACGAGCTCGCCGTGCGCGCCGCCACCGCCCAGGTCACCTCCGACGGGGCGGTCGAATCCGGCTTCGCGGAGTGGCTCGAGGCTCGCCGCGCGAAGGGGCTCTACGAGGGCTACGATCCGGACGCGCAGTACCGCGCGCTGGCAGAGCGGGTGAGACGTGGAGAAGAGTTCCCGCTGGCTGATTAACAGGACTGAGGACTGAGGACTGAGGCCAACCACGCCTCGCCCTCAGTCCTCAGTCCTCAGTCCTCAGTCCTCAGTCCTCGCCCCCCAATGCGTACCTTCCCAGCACCCTCACCGTCGCGACGTCCTCCGGCGCGCTGTACACCTCGGCGCTCGCGGCGAAATGGCCCGAGGGAATCCAGGTGAGCCCGCCGAAGAGCGTCATCCGGTCGAGGCCGACCTTTACTTCAGTGTTATCCACCGCACCGCCCGCGTAGGTGAACCCCACATCGAATCGCGGCTCCAGCCGGTTGTACCCGATCCCGGCGTAGGGCCGCAGCCGGCCGGCTGCCGCCGACAGGGCGTACTCCGCTTCCACCCCGAATGTGGTCGGCTTGTAGGTGTCCTCCGAGGGGTTCTCACCGCCAAAGCAGTCCGGGTTGTCCGGATTCGACAGCTCGTCTTCGGGACAGGTGAACGGTCCCTTGATCGTTCCGAATGTCGCGTGGCCACGCACGGCCAGCGCCGAGCCTTCCGGCCCGGCGGCGATGGTCCGCGCCAGGGAGACTCCGAAGAGATTGGCCTTCACGTCATTTACCGTGACCGGCGGGACCCAGCTCCCCTCCGCCACCCAGCCGGCCCCCAGCCCGACCTGCACCCGCGGGCGCGGCATGGCCGAGAGCAGGTTCACGTTCTCCGGCGGCTTGTTGGGGCGGCAGATGGTCGGCGTGGCGATCTCATCCGGGATGTCGGGCAGGTAGGCCACCTCGAGGGCCAGCCGGACCAGCCCGGGCTGGAGCACCTCCGGGGCCTGCGCCGGCCCGAAGGCGAGGGGCACCGCCATGCGGGCGAAGAGCTGGGCCTCATTGGAGTTGGGCCCCGGTTCACAGACATCCTGGGCGGCCGCGGCGGCGGTCAGGCCGATCAGGAATCCTGAGACGGCAACGGCGATCCGCACGGTCCCTCCTTGCCCTGAATGGCTGAGGTGAGCATCCTAAGCTGTATCCGCGTTTCCTCTTGCGCGAGGGGTGTGTGGCCGAGCTCGAGCAGTTCTTCCGCGTTCTGGTACAGACGCTCGCCGGGCAGAATCCCGCACGGCTGCACCAGCCGCTCGCCATCGGCGAGGTGTCGCG
>DASTCF010000156.1:0-25085 GCA_035711365.1 Gemmatimonadales bacterium | reverse complement strand
GGTGCAGTTCGAGTTCGACACCACGCTCCAGGCCCCGTTCATGATCGCCTTCTTCACGTCGATCGGTCTCGGGGCGAGCCTGGGGCTGCTCAAGGCCGGCGGCCCGCAGGTCCTGCTCTTCTGGATTCTGGCCTCCGTCCTGGCCGTACTCCAGAACGCCGTGGGTGTCGGACTCGCGTCGGCGATGGGCGTGCATCCATTCCTTGGGCTCATTTCCGGGTCGATCACGATGACGGGCGGCCACGGCACCGGGGCGGCCTTCGGCAAGCTGATGGAGGAGCAGTATCAGTTCACCGGCGCCGTCACCCTCGCGATGGCCGCCGCGACGTTCGGGCTGGTGACCGGCGGCCTCATCGGCGGCCCGGTGGGCACCCGGCTCATCACCCGCTTTGGGCTCAAATCTTCAGGCGGCACGCCGGAGCCGGTGGCCGGAGGGCTGGAACACGCCGCCCTGGACGAGGAGATCGACACCGAGCCCGCGGGCGAGCCGGCCACGGCCTACCGGCTGCTCAAGATGCTGACGGTGATCCTGGCCTGCATGTGGGCCGGAGGACTCCTGTCCCAGTGGCTCGGCCGGTACGTGACGCTGCCGGGCTACATCGGCGCGATGCTGGTCGCCGCAGTCTTCCGGAACGCCGCCGACGCCACGAAGGTCATCCGCATTGAATCCCGCACGGTGGACGATCTCGGCACCATCGCCCTTTCGCTCTTCCTCACGATGGCGCTGATGTCGCTCCGGCTCTGGGAGCTCCTGGACCTCGCGGTCCCGATGCTCGTGATCCTCTCGGCGCAGGTCACGATGATGGCGGCGTTCGCGTACTGGGTCACGTTCCGCGTGATGGGAAGGGATTACGATGCGGCGGTGATGGCCGGCGGCCATTGCGGCTTTGGCCTCGGCGCCACGCCGAACGCCGTCGCCAATATGGGCTCGCTCGAGGAGCGCTTCGGACCGGCGCCGCGAGCCTTCCTGGTCGTGCCGATGGTCGGCGCCTTCTTCATCGATTTCACCAACGCGCTCATCATCACGACCTATATCAACTTCGTGCGGCCCTGATCCGCCTGCCCCCTCTCCCGGAGGGAGAGGGGGCAGGGGGTGAGGGGTTGAGATACGGGGAGGGCCGCGGGATGACGCTGCTGGCGCCATCCCCCTGACGGGCGTAGGTTCCCGCTGGAGGAGCACACACTCATCATGACAGCGATTCTCCCGCGTCTGCAGTCGGATTTGGCCGCCCGCTATAAAGTGGAGCGGGAGGTCGGGCGCGGAGGCATGGCCACCGTCTTCCTGGCCCACGATCTCAAGCACGACCGCCAGGTCGCGCTCAAGCTCCTGCATCCGGAGCTGGCGGCGACCCTCGGCCCCGAGCGGTTCCTCAGGGAGATCCGGGTCGCGGCCCGGCTGAATCACCCGCACATCGTCCCGCTGCATGATTCGGACAAGGCCGGCGAACTCCTCTTCTATGTCATGCCGTACGTGGACGGCGAGTCCCTCCGGGCCAAGCTGGTCCGCGAGGGTCGGCTCGCGCTCGACGACGCCCTCAACATCGCCCGCGGGATAGCCTCGGCGCTCGACTACGCGCACCGGCAGGGGGTCGTGCACCGGGACATCAAACCGGAAAACGTGATGATGCACGAGGGCGAGGCCCTCGTGACCGACTTCGGCATCGCCAAGGCCGTCCGGGCCGCCGGTGCGGAGAGCATCACGCAGACCGGCCTGGCGATCGGCACCCCGACCTACATGAGCCCGGAACAGGCCTCCGGCGAGAAGGAACCGGACGGACGGAGCGACGTCTACAGCCTGGGTTGCGTGCTCTTCGAGATGCTGACCGGGCAGCCCCCCTTCACCGGCCCCTCCGCCCAGTCCGTGATCACGAAACGGTTCATCGAGGCGGCGCCATCGGCGCGGTCGCTCCGCCCGGATCTGCCGCCCGAGGTGGACCGGGCGATCGCGAAGGCCCTCGAACGCGAGCCGGCGAACCGCTTCGCGACCGCCGCGCAGTTCGCGCAGGCCCTCGTCCTCCATACCGGCTCCACGCCGCCCCAGGTGACCCCGACGACCATGACCGCGACCGCCAACCCCGGTAAGTCGATTGCCGTGCTCCCCTTCGTCAACATGAGCGCCGACCCGGAAAACGAATACTTCACCGACGGAGTCGCGGAAGAAATCATCAATGCCCTGAGCAAGATCCAGGCGATTCGCGTCGCCTCGCGGACCTCCTCGTTCGCGTTCAAGGGCAAGAACGAGGACATCAGTGGGATCGGGCGCGCGCTCAAGGTGGGGACCGTTCTCGAGGGCAGCGTGCGGAAGGCCGGCGACATGCTCCGGGTGACGGCCCAGCTCATCAACGTGGCCGATGGCTACCAGCTCTGGTCGGAGCGCTTCGACCGCAAGCTCGAGGATGTGTTCGCCATCCAGGACGAGATTGCCGGCGCGATCGTGAAGGCGCTCCGCCTGGTGCTGAGTGATGAGGAGAAGAAGGCGATCGAGCAGGCGCCGACTGCCGACCTCAAGGCCTACGACTACTACCTCCGGGGCCGGCAGTTCTTCCACCAGTTCCGTCGCACCGGGATTCAGTTCGCGAGGCGGATGTTCGAGCGCGCGATGGAGGCCGATCCGCAGTACGTCCCCGCCTACGCCGGCGCGGCCGACTGCTGCTCCTTCCTCTATATGTACTGGGATGCGAGCAAGGCCAACCTGGATGGCGCCGACACCTACAGCCGCCGGGCCCTCGAGCTCGATGCTGCGAAGGCCGAAGCGCACGCGTCGCGCGGGCTCGCACTCTCGTTGAGCAAGCAATACCAGGAGGCCGGGCAGGAGTTCGAGACCGCCATCGGACTGAACCCGAATCTGTTCGAGGCGCACTATTTCTTCGCCCGGGCGCTCAACCAGCAGGGCAAATACGAGCAGGCGGTAGAGCAGTACCGGGAGGCCAGCCGCGTGCGCCCCGATGATTACCAGTCGGCGTACCTCATCGGCAGCCCGCTCCGCCACCTGGGACGCGAGGAGGAAGCCAAGGCGACTATGCGGACTGCCTCGGTGGCCGTCGAACACCACCTGGAACTCAATCCGGATGACGCCCGCGCCCTCTGCCTCGGCGCCGCCGGCCTGATGCAGCTCGGGAGGCCGGAGAAGGCCCTCGAATGGGCCTCCCGCGCCTTCGCCCTCGACCCCGAAGACTCCGGCGTGCTGTACAACGTCGCCTGCGTCTATTCCCTCGGGGGCCGGCTGCACGACGCGATGAGCTGCCTCGAACAGGCGGTGAAGAACGGCTTCGGCCACCGGGAGTGGCTGGAAAATGACACGGACCTCGACCCCTTGCGGAAGGAACCGCGATTCGAGGCCTTGCTGAAGAAGCTCTGAGCAGGGGAAAGGAGGACCGGACTCATGTCTTCGACCGCGCAGACCGAGACCGACCTCGCCACCGAGCGCAAGCCGCGCGATGACGAAATCGACGTCTATGGTGTCACCGACACCGGCCGGACGCGCAAGAACAACCAGGATCACTTCCTGATCTGCTCGCTCCACCGGCAGGTGAAGATCATCGGCACCAGCCTCCCGCCCGACAGCGCCTGGCCGGCGCACGAGCGGATGGCGTTTCTCGCGATGGTCGCGGACGGCGTGGGCGGAAGCTCGCAGGGTGAGGAGGCAAGCCGGGTCGCGGTCGAGCGCATCATGGATTACGTCGCTCGCAGCATGAAATGCTACTACACGGCGGACGCGTCGGATGACGCCACGTTCTCCGGGGCGCTCGAGGAAGCGGCCATGCAGGCGCACGGGCACATCGCGGAGCTCGCGCGCGACGATCCGGAACGGCGTGGGATGGCCACGACGCTGACGGTCTTCATGGGTGTCTGGCCCCGTGCTTACATCCTGCAGGTCGGCGACAGCCGGTGCTATGTGCTCCGCAAGGGAGAGCTCATCCAGATCTCCCGCGACCAGACGATGGCGCAGGAACTCGTGGACCAGGGAGTCCTGAGTCGCACGGAGGCGCCCCGCACCCGGTGGGCCCACGTCCTGTCGAGCTCGATCGGCGGTGGTCAGACCGCCCCGGTCGTGACCCGGTTCGATTCTGCATACGGGAACGTTCTGCTGCTCTGCAGCGACGGCCTCACGAAGCACGTGTCGGACGCCAGGATTCGCGAACGGCTTCAGACGATGGCCTCGGCGAAGCAGGCCTGCGAAGCGTTGCTGAAAGACGCGCTGGATGATGGCGGCACGGATAATATCACGATCATCGTCGCGCGCGCCCTCAAGAAAGACCAAGAATAGGAGAGTCCGGATGGCGAAGGCCTGGCCCTGCCTGCTTGCAGTTCTGATCCTGACGCTCGCCGCATCCACCTCGGGGGCAGCGCAGGAGCGAACCGAGGCATGGCAGATCGGAGCCGCAGTCCTGCCCTTGCCGGACAGCCTCCGCGCAGGTGCCACCGTGCTCGGGTACCGGTCAGGGGGCCTGGAGAAGCTCAGGGCCGGCACGAACGCGATGGTGTGCCTGGCGGACGATCCGGCGGACGAGGGCTTTCACGTCGCGTGCTACCACGAGGGGCTCGAGCCGTTTATGGCTCGCGGCCGGGCGCTTCGGGCGAAGGGACTCGGCCGCGCGAGCGTGGATTCGGCCCGGTTCGCGGAAATCGAGGGCGGCACCCTGGCCGGCCCGAAGGCGGGCCTCGTGCTGTATTCCGTCACATTGAAGGACGTCGTGACGGATCCGGCCGCCGGGGTGCCGCCGGGCACCAAAGGCCTCGCGGTGATCTACCTGCCCTACGCCACGGAGGCTTCCAGCGGCCTCAGCACCCAGCCCTCGCGCGAGCACCCCTGGCTGATGTTCGCCGGGAAGCCATGGGCCCACGCGATGATCACGCGGTAATCAGCCTTCCCCGCTCCCCCGCTTTGCCGCTTCCCCACCGCTCACCCGCGCCTCCCACTCATCGAGCGAGCGCGGCCAGTCCTCCCTCAGGAGGCGGGAAAGCGCACGATCGGCGAGCAGCCGGCCGCCGGTCTGGCAGGCGGCGCAGTAGTTGACCTCGTTCTCCGCGTAACGGATCCGCTGGACCGGTGAACCACACACGGGGCACGGCTCCCTGAACCGCCCGTGCACCGCCATCCCCTCGCGGAACGCCGTCACCTTCTCTGGGAAGCCATCCCCCGCCTCCACCCGGAGCCGGTCCGTCCACTCGGTGAGCGTCCGCCTGGCCGCCTCGTAGAGTCGCGCGATCTCCGCATCCGGCAGATTCGTCGTGAGCTGGAGCGGCGAGAGTCGCGCCGCGTGCAGGATCTCATCGGAGTAGGCGTTCCCGATGCCGGAGAACAGCTGCGGATCGGTGAGCGCCCGCTTGAGCGTGTGCCGCTCCTTGGTGAGCGCCGCGCGGAATGCCTCGAATGACCCCTCCAGCGGCTCCAGTCCCCCTGGGTCATGCGCCGCGAGCGCGGCGTCACCCCGCACGAGCCAGAGCCCCGCGCGGTGCTGCTTGCCCTCCTCCGTGAACAGAACCGTGCCCACAGCGAAATCGAGGGCGGCGAGTCCCCTTCCCTTCGGCACTGCCGCCCCGCGCGGCCGCCACCGGAGCCGGCCGGCGATCATCAGGTGCAGGATCAGGAAGCGATCGGCGTCGAGCTCGAGCACAATTCGCTTGCCCATCCGTCGTACGCCGACGACGCGCCGCCCGGCCGCATCGCCGATTGGGGGATCCACGGAGCGCAGCACGAACGGGCTGGCGATGCGCACCTGGTGCAGCAACGCGCCGGTCACCCTGCGTTCGAGGGCCTCCACGTAAACCGTGATGTCGGGAAGCTCCGGCATGGGCTACGCCGATGCCTCCCGCACCCGGATCGGCAGCGTCACCACTGTCTTGCCCGCCCACTGCAACCGCTTCTGGATCGCCATGGCCGTCTCATTGTGAAGAAACCGCTGCCACCATCGCTCCTTCTGGAAGATCATCTTGCCCGCGAAGAATGTGGTGTGCGGAAACTCGCGCGCCACCCCGAGGCAGAGCCGCTCGGCTTCCGCGACGACTTCCGTGCCGATGGCGAGGCGGGAGGTGGCAGGCACGCCGAGCCGATGAGCCAGGGCCACGTACTTGCCGAGCATTTCTTCCGTGCGCGCGCGCAGTTCCTCCACGGCGTGCTCCCCCTTGAACTCCCCTGAGTCCACCACGCCGACCGTCAGAAACACCAGATTACCGAAATGGCCCGGGAAGGAACGAAACACGTTCAGCACGGTATGGATGCCGACACCGCCGTAGGAATGGACGAGGATCGCCGCCGTCGGTTTCGTGCGGTCGACCGGCCCCGGTGCAAGCGACTCCCCGGCCGGCACGTGCGGCAGGTCTCCCAGCTCCTGGTAGAGTTCGCCCACCTTGGCCGCGGCGGCGCGGTAGTGGCCGCGGATCAGGAAGCAGAGCCCGATGACGAGCAGCGTGATCAGCACCGTGATCCAGCCCCCCTCCGCGAACTTCTCGAAGATGGTGATCCCAAGGATTGTGACGCAAAGGCTGAATCCGGCGGCAAACAGCACCATCCGCCGCTTCCAGAACGGGCGGAGCGTCCGGTGCTGATACCAGAAGTGAAGCATCGCATACATCGAGAGCGAAAACGTGAGGAACACGTTGATGCTGTACATGACGACGAGGTGCCCGACATCGCCGCGCGTGTAGAGCAGGGCGGCAAACGCGGCGCCGCCCATGAGCAGAATGCCGTTCTGGGTCGTAAGTCGCTCGGAAAGTGCCGCGAAGCGATGGGGAACCCACGAGTCCACGGCCATGTTGGCGAGCACCCGCGGTCCGTCGATGAACCCGGCCTGGGCCGCCACCACGAGCAGCATGGCCTCCGAGAACAGAAACAGGACCACGAAAACGGCGCCCAGCGGCAGCCGGCCAGCCAGCCGCTCCACCAGTACCGCGTTCATCGTCTTGCCCGCGGCCGGCGCGAGTTGCCAGAACAGGTAGCACAGGAGGAGACCGGACGCCGTGAAGGCGAGCGAGGTCCCCATGTAGAGCATGGTGCGCTTGCCGGTCTCTGCCTTCGGTTCGCGCATGATCGGCAGCCCGTTCGACACCGCCTCGATGCCCGTGTAGGTGCCGCCGCCCAGCGAATACGCCCGGATGAAAAGGAGCAGGAGTCCGCCGAGCCCCATCGTCGCCACACCCTGGCCGTAGCCAACTCGAGCGCTTTCCAGCGTCGCCGCGGCCTTCGGCAGCGTCACCAACAGGCCGACCCCGATGATGAGCACATGGGTGACGAGGAACAACAGGAAAACCGGCAACAGGGTCAGCACCGACTCACGGACGCCTCGAATGTTGAGCGCCGTGAGCAGGGACAAGAGGGCGAACTCCACCGGGAGCTTCGCGCCGTGCCACGCCAGCGGCATGAAGCTGAAGAGCGCATCTCCGGCCGCCGCGATCGAGATGGTGATGGTGAGCACATAATCCACGAGGAGCGCGGATCCCGAAACCACACCGGCCTCGGGGCCCAGGAGCTTCGTGGCCACGACATACCCGCCGCCGCCGCTCGGGAATTCCTCGATGATTCGCCGGTACGCCGCGGAGATGAGGAGCACGGTCGTCGCCATCAGCGCGGCCAGTGGGAGCGCCAAATAGGGGTGCGCCCCGAGCTGCCGGAACGCCTCTTCCGGGCCGTATGCTGATGACGACAACCCGTCCGCGCCGAGCCCCACCCAAGCCAGAAACGGGATCAGCGACAGCCGGTGGAACAAGCGGTGGTCTTGGAGGTCGCGCGGCTTTCCGAACAGCGCGTATTTCACGCGACGGATCGTGGAGGGCGGCGGAGCCTGGGGTGACGTCACTTCGGGATCCTTGGGACGCGGTCGGGCCGAATACTGGGGTCCGCACCTGCGCCCGTCAGCCCCCCGGCGCAAATCCTGATAGAATCTTGATGCCCCGGCATCATAGGTTTTCACGGCATGACGCACAGATCTCGCATTGAATACGCGATGGCAGCCGGCATCGTCGCCCTGACGACCGTCGTCTGCTTCGGCCTGCGGTCGCGCCTGAACCCGACCGACGTGGCGATGGTCTTTCTGCTGGCGGTCGTGCTTGTTGCGTCCCGGTACCACCGCGGACCGGCGCTGCTCGCTTCGGTCCTGAGCATCGCGTTCTTCGATTTCGCATTCGTGCCGCCCTATTACACGTTCAACGTCCACGACACCTCGTACTTCCTCACCTTCGGCGTGATGCTCGCGGTCGCGCTGGTGATGAGCCGGCTCATGGCGCGAATCCGTGACCAGGCCGAGGAGGCAAGCGACCGCGAACGCCGAACCGCCGCGCTGTATGCCCTGAGCACCGAGTTGGGCGAGGCCGCTGGCCGCGATGAGGTCCTGCGGGTCGCCGAAGGGCATATCGAGCAGTCGGCGCTGGGCCGGGTGACCATTCTCCTCGCGGAGGGTCCGGCCGTTGCGGGCGGGGGCCTCCGCCTCCCGAACGGCGGTGTGTTTACTGGCCTCGAGGTCCGAATCGCCGCCGAATGGGCCTTTGAGCGTGGGGAAGCGGCCGGTCGCGGCACCGGGCATTGCGCCGAGGCGGAGGCGCTGGTCGTTCCGCTCAAGACGCCCGTTCGGACGCTCGGCGTAGTGGCCGTGCTCCCCTCGCCGGGCGACCGCGTCCCCACAACCGCGGAGCGCACCACGATCGAAGCGCTGGCCGCGCAGGCCGCAGTCGCGCTGGAACGGACGCTGCTGGCGGAGCGGCACGAGCAGGCGCGTGCGGATGTTGAGGCCGAGCGGCTCCGCACCGCCCTCCTGAGCTCGCTTTCGCACGACCTCCGCACTCCGCTGGGGAGTATCGAAGGGGCCGCAAGCAGCCTGCTCGAGGACCGGGGAGCGTTGCCGGTCGAGGTGCGTCGTGACCTCGCGGAGGCCATTCTCGAGGAGTCACAACGGATGTCGCGGCTGGTGGCGAACCTCCTCGATATGATCCGGGTTGAGACCGGCGCCTTGGCGGTCAAGAAATCCTGGCAGCCGCTGGAGGAAGTGCTTGGCGTCGTACTCGTCCGGCTGGAAGAGCGGCTCAGAAGCCACCCCGTCGAGACGAGGCTCCCAGAAGACCTGCCGATGGTGCCGGTGGACGAGCTGCTGCTCGAGCAAGTCTTCATTAACCTGCTCGAGAATGCCGCGAGATATACGGCGCCCGGCACACCGATCGCGATCAGGGCCTGGGCCGAGGATGGCGCCGTCGTGGTCGAGGTGTCCGACCACGGGCCGGGAGTTCCGGCCGGCGAGGAGGAGGCAGTGTTCCGCAAGTTTTATCGCGGGCCGGGCTCCGCCAGCCAGCCCCCAGGCGGCGCCGGGCTGGGGCTGACGATCTGCCGCGGAATTGTGGCGGCGCACGGCGGACGGATCTGGGTCGAGTCGCAGGCTGGAGGCGGTGCCGCCTTCCGCTTCACGCTGCCGTTGGAGGGCCCGCCGATCGGAGCGGTGCCTGCCGAGCGACAGGCAGGTTGATCCCGGGCATGGCGACTCCCGCACCGCTCGTCCTGCTCATCGAAGACGAACCGCACATGCGGCGGTTCCTCCGAGCCGCCTTGCGCGCGCGCAATTATCAGGTGGTCGAGGCCGCGACGGCCCGGGAAGGGCTCATGCAGGCCGCGGGAAGGAATCCCGAGCTGATTCTCCTCGACCTCGGCCTGCCGGACGCAGACGGGCTGGAGGTGACCCGCGAACTCCGCCGCTCGACGTCCACGCCGATCATCGTGATTTCGGCGCGCGGGCAGGAGCAGGACAAGGTGGCGGCGCTCGATCTCGGCGCCGACGATTACCTGACCAAGCCCTTCAGCGAGCCCGAACTGCTTGCGCGCATCCGGGTGGCGCTCCGGCACGCGGCGCGCGCACCGGACGGAACCCAGAGTACCGTGTTCGCATCAGGTGACTTGCGGGTCGACCTGCTGAAGCGCCAAGTCTATCTCGGCGGGCACGAGGTGCATCTCACACCCACCGAGTACAAGCTCCTCGCCGCGCTGGTCAGGAATCCGGGACGGGTCGTGACCCATCGCCAGCTGCTCCACGAGGTATGGGGAGCGAACTACCAGGAGCAGACGCACTACCTCCGGGTCTATATGGCCCAGCTCCGTCACAAACTGGAGCGCGACCCGACGCGGCCTCGACTGCTGACCACCGAACCCGGCGTCGGCTACCGCCTGCGCGAGACGGGAGATGCCTAGCGAAGCGGACTCTGCTGGCGCCTCGTCCTTCCCCATCTTACGTTCCTGCGTCCTCCACCCAACTCGAGAGTTGTCCCGTCATGCCCGAGATCGCTTCCTTCCATCCGCAAATCGTCCACTTCGTTGTCGTGCTCGGATTCATCGGCGTCGGTCTCCGGATCCTGACCCTGTTCACGTCCGTGACCTGGATCCGGCCGGTCGCCCTCCTGTCCCTGTTCGCGGCCGCGGGCGCGTCGGTCGTGGCCGTCACTTCCGGCGACCAGGCGCACGGACCCGCCGAACGAATCCCCGGGGCACGGCAGGCAGTCGAAGAACATGAGGAGCTGGGGGAGCGCACCCGCAACTTTTTCCTGGCGGTCGCAGGGCTCGAGTTGCTCGCCCTGGGGCTCCGCAAGAACGAGCGAGCGCGCCGGGTGCTGCACGTTGCGTCGGCGGCGACCGGGGTCGTGGCCGCATTCTTCCTCTACGAAGCCGCAGAGCATGGCGGAGAGCTCGTCTACTCCTACGCCGGCGGCGTCGGCATCCGGAGCGGAGACCCCGCGGACATTCAGCGGCTTCTCGTCGCAGGCCTCTACCATGCCGCGCGCGCCGATCGCGAGGCCGGGCGCTCCGAAGACGCCGCTCGCCTGACCACCGAGCTCGCACGGCAGCGGCCGGATGACCCTGCGGTCTCGTTGCTGGCCATCCAGTCGCTCATCGAGGACCGGAAGGAGCCTGCCGCCGCCCTCGCGGCGCTCGACACGCTGTCCGTCCCGGCCGAGGACCCTCGCATGAGCACCCGGATCGGCCTGCTCCGGAGCCAGGCGCTCATTGCCGCAGGGCAATCCGATTCCGCGCGCGCCGTCCTCGAGGGTCTGGCGCGCCGATACCCTGAAAGCCGGATGGTGAAGGAGGCGCTCGAAAAACTGAAGTGATGCCTCAGAGGCGTGCGTGTATCGCTCGCCTCATCACCGCGGCCACCAGGTCCACCAGCTCCCGCCACGCCTCCTCGACCTCGGCGGTGAACGCCACCCCGAGCGTCTCGCGCAGTGCCTCGACGAGGGCGTCGCCAGCCTCAGCGAACTGCTCCTCCCGGACGCCGTAGGAGGCGTGCCGGCGCCCGAGGGGCACCAGCACCTCCACGAGTCGTTCCGGCTCGTCCAGCGAAACCGCCATTTCCTGCAGCACCTGGGTCAGCCTGCGCTGGTGAGCCGCAGGTTCGACGCCGGCGAAGTGTGCGCGCGCTTCCGGATCGCGCTCGATGAGCCTGGCATGGAATGCGGCCGCAACCACCTCGGCCCGACTGGCCACATCGGCCCAGCTCGCGCGGATCGCAGCCTCGTGGTCAGGATTCATGGGGGAATCGGCAGTAGCGTGGTGGTGCCGGACGGGACGGTGGAGACCCGCCCGCCCGGCGCGTGAGGAGCTCGTTCAACTTCCCGCCAGCAGGACGAAGCATCGGATGAAGGTTCCGATCTGGCTCTGCTCGGCGCCGTAGTTGTGCGCCCGGAAGATCCAGGTGTCGGCGCTGCCATCCGGTGAATTCGCCAGGATGTCCACCAGCTGGGCGTCCGGTCCGTGCTTGATGTAGCCGCCCAGAACGAGTGCCTGGGAGGACGGGCACGACATCTTGAGCTCGGCGGTCTCCCCCGGCGGGACTACGAACGCGTTGGCGTACGTGGTCGGGAAGTACACCGGTGCCGGGGCCGTGCCGCCCGCATCCCAACTGAACTCCACGTGGTTCTGCGCGCACTTGGTCGGCGTGCCCTCGACCTTGATGCGGTAGACTGACCCGCTCTTTGGCACGTAGCAGGCGGTGATCGTTGTCTGCGCCTGCGCCGCGCCCGGAAGCAGCGCAAAGCCCGCGAGCAGACTGAAAAGGCGAATGCGTAACATGATGTAGGCCTCGTGAAGTAGTTGAGCGTCGTCGTGAGAAATCGGAGCCGGGCAGACCGGGCAGGATCGCAGGAAACCCGCCCGGGCACGCCGAAGCCGAATGGCTTACTACGACACCTGTGCGCAGTACGCCTGCACCATCACCTTTAGGGGCGTGGCTCCGTAGTTGAACCCGTTCACCCGCCACCCCGGGGTCTGCGGGTGATTCAGGCTCATGCGGACCTGGAAATTGCCGTTGTACGGATCCATCGAGAGGAATCCCCCGGAGATGGCCACCGAGCCCGCCGGGCAGTCGGCGCCGCCGACGCCCAGGGCGCCGGGCTGGACCGTGAAGGAATCGATGACCGTGGTGATCTCGCCGTAGACGACGGCCGGCGCTTTCCAGCTGAACTCGACGTGGCCGTTCTTGCAGGCATCGGGCGCGCCGGCTGCCTGGATGCGGTACACCGAGCCAGTCTTGGGCACGTAGCAGGCGGTGATCGTCGTCTGCGCCTGGGCACCCGCGGGAAGCAGGGCGAGCGACGCAAGTAGGATGAAGAGTCGAATGCGTGACATGGACAGATGCTCCTGTGTGCTGCTGGTGATCGCCCCGAGGGGCGGGTTCAGTTCGGCAAGGCGAGGCACGTCACGTATGGCGTCGCCGTGTACTCGATGTCGCCGGGGTTGAGGATGGTCACGACCCAACCCGTCCCGTCCGCGAGCGGGCGGTTGGCGCGCGTGCTGACCAGCGCCCCCTGGTTGATGTGATATCCACCGCCCACCGCAACTTCCCCGGCCGAGCAGTAGGCGACGATGTTGGCGAACCCCAGCGCTGCGATGGGCGTCGCCTGGCCCGTGCGGACCGCGTAGCCGATGGACACTGAAGACTCGCTGTCCCAGCTGAACTCGACGTGGCCGTTCTTGCAGGCGTCCGGCGCGCCGGCTGCCTGGATGCGGTACACCGAGCCGGTCTTCGGCACGTAGCAGGCCGTAATCGTGGTGGTGCCCTGCGCGTGGGCCGCGGCCGGGAACAGGGCGAGAGCCGCGAGCAGGGTGAAGCGACGAAAGCGGGACATGATGAATTCCTTGAGTGGTGGTTGGATGTCGCCTTGAGAAATCAGGGATGGGCCGTCACGGCGAGCCGGATCACGTCGGCTTCCACGGCGGCATCGGGCTGTTCGGCTTCCAGGCGCTGCAGCGCCGGTTCGATTGCCGCGATGGATGCGCTGCTCCGCTCCGCCCACGCGACGGTGAGCGCCGCCTGGAGCGCGGTCGCGGCCGGCCCGGTGCCCAGTGAGGGCACGATGCGCTCGAGCGCGTCGCGGAACGGCGCCTCGGCGAACGAGCCGGGCGGCTCGTCGGTCGGTGGAAGTGCGGGAGCCACAGTGCTCGCGTCGCTGCAGGCGGCGAGCGCCATCGCGAGCAGTCCTGCCAGTGCGAACCTCATGAGAACCTCCTGTGGTGGTGAACTCGGGGCCGGCCCCTCGCCGGCAACGAACGGCGGCAACGATACCGGCGCCGTCCCCGAAATCATCACGGGATTCTCACGAGCCGTAACTCATTGAAGGAGCGCTCGTTACTCGGCGCTTCCGCTTGCGGCCCATCGCCGCGGGCGGTAACCTCTCCCTCAGCGTCCGACTCATGATCCGCATCCGCACCCTCGGCGGCCTCTCGGCCAGCCGCGACGACCAGCCGTCCTCCGGCGCCGCTACCCAGCCGCGCCGCCTCGCCGTGCTCGCCCTCATCGCTCGCGCTGGAGATCGCGGCATCACCCGCGAACGACTCCTCGCCCTCCTCTGGCCCGACACCGACGAAGAGGCCGGCCGGCGTGCCCTTTCCCAGGCGCTTCACGCACTCCGGACCGACCTCCACGACGACGATCTCTTCCTTGGCGTACAGGAGCTGCGGCTCAACCTCGCCGCCGCCACCTGCGACGTGATCGACTTCGAATCGGCGATGGCGGCGCATGAGTGGGACCGGGCGGCAGCCGCCTACGCCGGGCCCTTCCTCCAGGGCTTTCGCCTTGCCGGCGCGGCGGAGTTCGATCGCTGGATGGAGGAGGAGCGAACCCACCTGTCCCACCGCTACGCCGAGCTGCTGGAACGGCTGGCGCGGGTGGCGGGAGAAGCGGGCAACCCTGCCGCCGCGGTAGCGTGGTGGCGGCGGCGCGCGGCGACGGACCCGCTCAACGCGCGGGTTACCGTGGAGCTGATGCGCGCGCTCGCCGTCGCCGGTGAGCGGCACGCGGCCGTCCAGCAGGCGAGGATCTACGAAGCGCTCCTGGCGGAGGAGCTGTCACTGGAACCCGACGCCGAAGTCCTGCGTTACGCCGAGGAGTTGCGCCGGGCGCCACCCGTTGCACCGCCGGTGCCGGCGATCGCGATCACACCGGTAGCACCGGCCCCGGTCGCCACACCGGCCGAATCCGACGCCCCGGTGACGCCTGCCCAAGCGCCATCACCAATCCGACGCTCACGGCAAGCGCCGCGGCGTGCCTACTTGGGCATCGCCGCGCTTGCAATCATCGGCATCGTCGTCACGGTCGCGATGCTCCGTTCCCGGTCGGGGACGGAGCCGCCACCCCTCCTCGCGGTCGGAGCCATTGCCGACTACCGGGGGGAGGGCGAGAGCGGCCCACTCACCGACATTCTCGCCACCAACCTGGCCCGGATCCCCGGCCTCCAGGTGGTGGGCACCGCGCGATTGCTCGAGCTGATTGCCAGGGCTGGTCAGTCACCCGACGCGGCGGCCTACGCGGCGGCGGCCCGCCGCGCCGGGGCTTCGGACCTCATGGAAGGGGGGTTGCACGCGGCGGGAAGCGGGCTCCTGCTGGAGTTGCGGCGGGTGCACCTCGCGAGCGGCAGTGTGCTCGGCGCGTGGCGCATCGAGGGGAAAGACCTCTTTGCACTGGTGGACAGCGCAACGAGCGAGGTGGCCGCGAGTCTCGGTCGGGGACCGACACTCGGCCCCGGCGGCGCCGGCACCCGTTCGCTCGTCGCGTGGCGCTTCTACGAGGAGGGGCTCCACGCCTTCGCGCGCGGCGATTTCCGGGGCGCCGGGGGGCTCTTCGAGGCCGCCCTCCGGGAGGACTCCGTTTTCGCGATGGCGGCGTACTATTTGGCGCGCTCGGGGCATGGCCTCGGCATGGCGCCGGATTCGGCGCAGCTCGCCCGCCTCGAGCGACTGGCTGCCGGCGCAAGTGACCGTGAACGCCTGCAGATCCTGGCCTGGGTGGCCCACGCAGCCCAGTCCCCCGCGCTCGATGCCCTGGCCGACACCCTGATTGTCAGATATCCGGCGGACATCGAGGCGCAGTACCTGGCCGGATTCGCCCGGATGGCGCGCGCCGAATTCGCCGCGGCGCTCCCGTACCTCCACCGGGTGATCGCGGCCGACTCGGCCGCCGCCGGCGGCGCCGGCGCTCCCTGCCTCACCTGCGACGCCTTGCAGCTCCTCGTCTACGCCTACCACGCGCTCGACTCGCTGCCTCGCGCGGAGCAGGTGGTGCGAGGTTGGATCCGCCTCGCTCCAGGGTCGGCACAGGCGTGGGCTTATCTGGCGTCGCTGCTTGACGTCACAGGGCGCCCCGAGGAGGCGATCGAGGCCCGCCGAAAGGCCAATCCCCTGGACAGCTCCGATGACATCTTTCCCATCGGGGTGCGCATCCGGGCTGGGGACTTCGTAGCGGCCGACCGGGCGGCGCACGCGCTGATGGCCGAAGGCAGCGACCTCGAGTCGGCCTGGCGAGGCTTCTTCATGCTCTCATTGAGCCTGCACCAGCAGGCCCGCTGGCGCGAGCTGCACGCCTTGCTCACGAGCCGGTTCGCGATGCTGACGCCGGCGCAGCGGGCAGGTGAGCGGGGAAGGTTTCTCAGGATGAGCGAGGCGCTAGCACTGCTGCAGGCGAGCCGGCCGGGGGAGGCGGGCCGGATCCTCGACTCACTCACCCGGCTCTCCGAACCCGCTGTGCCAATCGGGATCCGGGCGCGCGACCTCACCATGGTGTACGCCCTCCTTGCCGAAGCGGGCCTCGCCACCGGCGACGCGGTGCTCGCCTCGCGGGCCGCCGACTCCGCCTCCGCCTGGGCTGGGCGCGCGGTCAAGGCCCGCGAACAGGGCATTGCCATGCACGCTCAGGCCATGGCCCTGCTTGCCCGGCACGACACGATCGGGGCAATGCAGACATTCGAGCGCGCGATCTACTCCCCGACGCTCGGCTTCACTCGGACCAATTACCACCTCGCCCGCCTCTTCCTCGCCCGGGGCGAGCCGCGGAAGGCAGCGGCCATCCTTCGGCCGGCCCTTCAGGGATTCATCGGGATGGCAGCCTTCACCGACCTCCACGAGCTCATTGCCGAGGCCTACGATCGGCTCGGCCAGGCCGACAGCGCCCGCGTCCACTGGCGGTGGGTCGCCGGCGCACTCGCTCACGCCGACCCGGAAGCACGGCCGCGCTACGCTACTGCCGTTGCGCGAGGATTCCCGACTTCCCCGTCTCCCCGCGTCCCCGCCGGCTCCCGCTAATGCGCCTCCTCGTCCTGTTCGTCACCGCCTTCGTGGACATGGTGGGGCTGGCCATGGTGCTGCCCCTCCTGCCCTTCTACGCCACCCGATTCGGCGCGTCAGCGACGGTGGTGGGGATTCTCATTTCGGCGTTCTCACTCGCGCAGCTCGTGATGGCGCCTCTCTGGGGGCGCACCTCCGACCGCCGGGGCCGCCGCCCGGTCATCGTCGCGGGACTCCTGGTGACTGCTGTCGGGTATGTCCTCTTCGCCACCGCCGACACGGTCATCCTGCTGCTCGCCTCGCGGATTGTGCAGGGCCTCGGCGGAGGCACGATCGGCGTGGTCCAGGCCTATGTGGCCGATGTGAGCCCGCCGGAAAGACGCACCAAGAGTCTCGGTTGGCTGTCCGCGGTCACGAGCCTCGGTGCCGTCCTCGGCCCGGCCATCGGATCGGTCCTGGTGCGGGTCGGCGGCCAGGCGCTTCCCGGATGGGCCGCGGCGGGCTTCGCCGTGCTGGTCGCGGCATTCGGATGGGCCTTCCTCCGGGAATCCCGCGATGCGATGAGCCAGACAACCGAGCACCCGACCCCCGGCCGTGAGGCCCTCGTGCGCGTGGTCACGCACTGGCGTGAGCCTGCCCCGCGCCTCATCTGGACGTACTCGATCGGTATCGGGGCCTTCTACGGGATCATCCCGCTGGTGCCGCTGCTGCTGCATTCCCGCCTCGGGGTCACCGAAGCCACGATCGGCTATTTCATCATGTATCTGGGCGGAATGGGTGTGCTGATGCGGACCTTCGTCCTCGGCCCGTTGGTGGACCGGCTCGGTGAACCGCGGCTCTCGCGCTGGGGAATCATTCTCCTGGCCTCCGGGCTCGCCGCCACCGCCGTCGGCAGTGGTTGGGTGCTGATCGGCCTGGGCTTCACGCTCATGCCGATCGGGACGGCCTGTCTGTTCCCCGCGGTCACCAGCCTGCTCTCGCAGACCGTCCGTCGGAGCGAACGAGGACTCTACCTCGGGCTCCAGCAGACGTATGGCGGGCTGACGCGCGTCGCGTTCCCCATACTCGGCGGGGCCACAATGGACGCCATCGGCGTCGGGACGCCATTTGCCCTGGGGGCGATGTTGCTCCTTCTGGCGTTGCCCCTCACCAAGACTCGGGAAGCATCACCGTAGCCCTTTCCGCCTTTCCGTCTGTCCGCCTTTTCTACCCCGGGCCGCGACTGAACCAACCGTCCCGTCGTCCCACCGGTCCGCCTGTCTGTCGTCATGCCTGCCCGCCTGTCCGGCGACCCTCGCTCCATCCTGCCATTTTCCTGCCAAAACGACAGAATTCTGCGGTACGGCGGTTGCCCTGCCAAGGGTGAGCACGTGGGTACCGATCACCGCATCTGGCGGTGCTCGGGTGCCCTTGTCATCCCGGACGAAAGGACGCCAGCATGGCCTCGAAGATCATCGGCATCGACCTCGGCACCACGAACTCCGTGGTGTCAGTGATGGAGGGCGGCGATCCCGTCGTCATCCCCAATGCGGAGGGTGGCCGGACCACCCCGTCGGTCGTTGCCTTCACCAAGGATGGTGAGCGCCTGGTGGGTCAGGTCGCCAAGCGGCAGGCGGTAACCAACCCGAAGCAGACCATTTTCTCGATCAAGCGGTTCATGGGGCGGCGCACCTCGGAAATCCCCGAGGAGTCGCGCCGGGTCCCATACCCCGTGGTCGAGGGACCCAACGGAATGGCAGCGGTCGAGATCGGGCACAAGAAGTACACCCCACCCGAAATCTCGGCGATGATCCTCCAGAAGATGAAGCAGACGGCCGAGGACTACCTTGGGACCAGTGTGAGCGAGGCGGTGATCACCGTCCCCGCCTATTTCAATGACGCTCAGCGGCAGGCCACGAAAGACGCCGGCAAGATCGCAGGGCTCGAAGTGAAGCGCATCATCAACGAACCCACCGCTGCGGCGCTGGCATACGGCCTCGAGAAGAAGAAGGACGAGAAGATCGCCGTCTTCGACCTCGGCGGCGGCACCTACGACATCTCGGTTCTGGAGCTGGCCGAGGGCGTGTTCGAGGTGAAGAGCACCAACGGTGACACCCACCTCGGCGGTGACGATTTCGACCAGCGCGTCATCGACTGGCTGGTGAGCGAGTTCAAAAAGGACCAGGGCATCGACCTCTCCAAGGACCCGATGGCGCTTCAGCGCCTGAAGGAGGCCGCGGAGAAGGCCAAGATGGAGCTCTCCAGCACCCAGCAGACCGACATCAACCTCCCGTTCATCACGGCAGACCAGTCGGGGCCGAAGCACCTGAACTACACGCTGACCAGGGCCAAGTTCGAGCAGCTGGTGGACGATCTCATCCAGCGCACGATCTCCCCGATGCAGCAGGCGCTGAAGGACGCCGGGCTCGACCCGAAGCGGATCGACGAGGTGATCCTCGTCGGCGGCTCGACCCGGATTCCGAAGATCCAGCAGCTCGTGAAGGATTTCTTCGGCAAGGACCCGAACAGGTCGGTCAACCCGGACGAAGTCGTCGCGATCGGTGCGGCCATCCAGGGCGGCGTGCTTGGCGGCGAGGTGAAGGATGTGCTCCTGCTCGACGTGACCCCGCTCTCGCTCGGTATCGAAACGCTGGGCGGCGTCACGACCGTACTCATCCCCCGCAACACCACGATTCCGACGAAGAAGTCGGAGGTGTTCTCGACCGCCGAAGACAACCAGACCACCGTCGAGATCCACGTGCTGCAGGGCGAGCGCCAGATGGCCATCGACAATCGGACGATCGGCAAGTTCCAGCTGACGGGCATCCCGCCGGCCCCGCGGGGCATGCCGCAGGTCGAGGTCACGTTCGACATCGACGCCAACGGCATCCTGCACGTGTCGGCCAAGGACAAGGCCACGAACAAGGAGCAGAAGATCCGCATCGAGGCGTCGAGCGGGCTGTCCGACACCGACATCGACAAGATGGTCAAGAGCGCCGAATCCCACGCCGCCGAGGACAAGAAGCGCCGCGATGAAATCGAGGCGCGGAACCAGCTCGACGGCCTGGTCTACAAGGTCGAGAAGGACAGCAAGGAGTGGATCGACCGCCTGTCGGCCGACGCCAAGGCCCGGCTGGACAATGCGGTCGAGGGCGGCAAGGGGGCGCTCAAGACCGGCGATCCGGACCTGATCCGGCGTGCGCTGGACGACCTGAATGCCGCCTACTCGGCGGCTGGCGCCTCGCTCTACCAGGGCGCCCAGGCGTCCACCGGCGGCCCCGGCGAAGGCCAGGCCGCGGGGGGCGAAGCCCCGAAGGAAGACGTCGTGGAAGCGGACTACGAGATCGTGGACGACGCGAACAAGAAGTAGTCCCGGCTCGCGACTGAAACCTGCCCCCGCGCATCCGGGTTATGTTGTATGGGCCCCCCTGCGCGGGGGGTTGTATTTGACCCACTGCAGGAGAGACTCGCCCCCATGTCGGTACGCACACTCAATTGGCTCAAGTTCGGCTCCCTGGTGAGCCTGACATTCGCGCTCGGCCTGCTCTTTGCCGGCGCCCTCGACTTCCCCGGCGCAGCTGCCCAGCAAGCCAAGAATGCGCCACCCGTGACGCAGGCATCGCAGGTGAGCCTTGCCGCCCAGCGCACCGTGCCCGTCTCGGATGCTGTGGCGCCACTGGCGGCGCTCAGCGACGCCTTCGCGACCGTGGTCCAGGACGTGAAGCCCAGCGTCGTGTTCGTCCGGGCGCAGCGCACGGCCTCGGCTCCCCAGCGGCGACTCCCGCCGGGCATGGAGCAGTTCTTTCCGCATTTCCGCCAGCAGCCCAGGTTCCAGGAGGGCGGCGGATCGGGCTTCATCGTCTCGACCGACGGGTACATCCTGACCAACAACCACGTGGTCGATGACGCGGACCGCGTGCTGGTGCAGCTCGCGGACCGCCGCGAATTCACCGCCAAGGTCGTGGGCACCGATCCCAATACCGATATCGCGATCCTGAAGGTTGATGCCAAGGGCCTCCCCGCCGCCCGGCTGGGCGACAGCGATGCCGCGCGCGTGGGGGAATGGGTGCTCGCGGTCGGGAACCCGCTGGGCGATGCGTTGACCTTCACGGTCACCTCGGGCATCGTGAGCGCCCGTGGCCGGGATCTCGGAAACCTCCCGGGCCGTACGCGGCTCAGCATCCAGGACTTCATCCAGACCGACGCGGCCATCAATCCCGGCAATTCCGGTGGCCCCCTCCTCAACGTCCGTGGAGAGGTCATCGGGATCAACTCGGCCATTGCCAGCGAGACCGGTTACAACGTGGGCTACGGATTCGCGATTCCGATCAATCTCGCCCGCCACGTGATGGACCAGCTGTTGACCAACGGCCGGGTCGAGCGCGCCGCCCTGGGAATCAGCATCCAGGAGGCGAGCGCCAATGATGCGGCTTACGCGGGGCTCTCGGACATCCGTGGCGTCCTGGTCACTGATTTCCCGGAGGACTCGCCTGCCCGGAAAGCCGGAGTCGAGCGGGGCGACATAATTCTCGCCGTCGACGGCAAGCCGGTCGCGTACGTCGCCCAGCTGCAGCAGGAAATCGGCTTCCGCCGGCCGGGCGAACTCGTGAAGATTGAAGTGGCCCGGCGCGGGGGCGTGAGGAAGGCGATCAGCGTGCGCCTGCAGGCACTCAATGAGCCGGTGCCGGTCGCCAGCCACAGCGAGGACTCGGCCGGCGATGACGAGAACAACGCCGGCACACCGATGGTCCGGCTTGGAATTGCTGTCCAACCGTTGACGACCGCCGAGTCGCGAGAACTGGGACTGCCGAGAGGAGTGACCGGCCTGGTCGTTACCGATGTGACCCCCGGTGGACCCTCCTGGCAGTCGCTACGGCCGGCCGATGCTTCCGGTCCTCCCGACGTGATCCTCACGGTCGAAGGCAAGGAGGTACGGACCGAGGCAGACCTGAAGAAGGCCCTCGAGCAACCAGGCCCGGGTGGCATCGTCTCGATCGAGGTCTTTACCCCGACCGGCGACGGGGGCATTCGGCGGGTCGAGCGTATCCGGCTGGCGGACAAGTAGTTACCCGGCTGGAACGGCAGGAAATAGGGCGGGCCCTTGGGCCCGCCCTATTTGCATGTAGATTGTCGGACGTGTCGAACCCCCGATGGGCCCTCGCAGTCGCCATCGCCCTGATGGCGGCCTGTGCCGGCGACGCACCACAGTCGCGTGGAAGTCCCTGGCTCACCGACGAGGACTTCAAGATCGCGGGGCTGGAAGACGACGCAGATTCCGTTGCCGTACTCCGGGCACTCGGTGAGCCCGATTCAATAATTTCGCTCCCGGATCCGGACGACCCGGATGTGGAGCTCCTCGCCTGGGCCTACCCCGATCTCGCCATCGCCTTCGGTGAGGGTGGCATCCGCTACGGCGTCACCCTGATCGCCCCTGGCGTCGCCACGCGGCGCGGCCTCAAGGTCGGCGATGCCAAGGCACGGCTGCTGGAGCTCTACGGCCGTCCGCCCCACGCCTTCGGTGCCACGTGGGACTACCTGGCCCCGGACGACGAAGACGGCCTGCACGTCATGCGGGTCGGTTTCTCAGGTGACCGGATTTCCTGGATCTTCCTCGGCTGGCTCCTGGAGTGAACGATGCGCCATCGTCCCCCGCTGTTCGCGCTTGTCGAGACCGCTGAACGACTTCCGCCGGTCTTCCGCCCACCGTTCTGGGGCGCACTGCTGGGTCTGGCAATTTCCGCCGTGCTGGTGGTGGCGGCGCTCCCGGTCTGGCTGGTCGAGGGCCGTCACGGCATCATCGCGCTCGGATCGGAGATCATCCTGGCCGGGGCGGCTGGCGGCATCGTCGGAGGCCTGCTCGCGGCCCTGCTCGGCGGATTCGGGACGAAATCGGGCGCGGGGTATTACCTCGTCTGGATGCTGGCCCACGCGGTCGGCGCCCTCATGGCGCTCGCCGTCCTCCGCGGGCTGGATCGTGGCGATGTCATGGGGCTCGGCCGGCCGCTCGCGCCGTGGATCCTGGCCGGCCTCGGGGCGGTTACCGGGCTGGTGGTTGCCCGGGCACTGCTTCGAAGCCGGAGTGAATCACCAGGCGAATTTCGCCAGGCCTCGCATCTCGTGGCGGAGGCATTGCTGGCCGAGATGTCGGAGCTCGAGCGGCGGGCCGGCATCGATTCTGCCGTCGGGGCCGAGCTGCAGCAGGTACGACAGGGCGGGCCGAGTCCGGCGTATATCGCGCTGCTGGAGCGGGTGGGATTGCGGCTCGAGCGCGGGAGCCCCGCGACCTCGGACCTGACCAACGCGCGAGCGCACGTCGCGATGCTGGTCGCCAAGGCCCGGGACGATGTTCGCAGGCTGGCGGAGGATCCGGGCTTCGCCGCTGAGCTCCGCCGGCGCGAGGAGATGGCGGACATACTCTTCCGTCGCGAGGTCGACCGTGAGGCGAAGCGCCTCCGGCGCAGCGGCGAGACCGGCAAGCAGTGACCCGCTTCCCCGCGTACCTGCTTCCCGGCCTGTCATGATCCCGGATCCGCCGCGCCGTGTTCTCATAGTGGACCGGCTGCGCGACGAGCTCGCCACTGCCCTCCGCCGGGAGCGGCCGGACCTCGAATTTCGCGCACGGGACCGGGGAGACGTCGGCCCCGACGACCTCGCGTGGGCCGACGCCTATGTCGGCTTCGGGCCGCCGGCCGTCGGACTCGACGGGATCGCGTGGGTGCACGCCATCGGGGCCGGGATCGATTCGTTCATCTTCCGGCGGCCCTTCCCGGCTGGAACCCTGCTCACCCGCGCGACTGAGCCGTTCGGGGGGCGGATCGCCGAGTACTGCCTGAGCCACGCCATGGCCGAAACCCAGCGCCATCGGGACTTCGCGGAGGCGTCGCATCACCGCCGCTGGGAGCCTCTGATGCCGGCCTCGCTGGCGGACGCCCGGGTCCTCGTCCTGGGCACGGGGGAGGTCGGCCAAGGCATCGCCCGGGCGTTTGCCGCGGTCGGAAGCCGGGTCACGGGCGTCTCCCGCTCCGGGGCCGCGCGGGCCCCATTCCATCAGGTGTTGCCGGTGGGTGGGTTGGCCGAGGGCGTCGCCGCTTCGGAGTGGTTCATCCTGGCGGCCCCGCTGACCGAGGCGACGTATCACCTCGTGGGTGAGCGGGTGCTGGCAGCCGGGAAGGGCGCACACTTGATGAATGTCGGCCGCGGTGGAGTGGTGGAGGAGGCGGCCCTGCTGGACGCGCTCGATCGCGGGACGATCCGGCATGCCACGCTGGACGTCTTCGAGACCGAACCACTGCCGCCGGAGAGTCCGTTCTGGAGCCACCCCAAGGTGACCGTGACCCCGCACATCAGCGGACCTACGACGGTCCAAGGGGCGGTTGAAGGATTCCTGGACGCACTGGCAGCGCTCGAGCGGGGAGAGCTGCCGGCACCAACAGTCGACCGCACGAGAGGGTACTGAGGACTGAGGACTGAGGACTGAGGACCACTGCCCGCCTGTCCGTCTTTCCGTCCTTCCGTCGCCCCGTCCTTCCGTCCCTTCCGCCTATTCCGCCCATCCGCCCATCTGCCCATCTTATTGTTTCCAGGCGACCGTGGCGGAATGGCAGACGCGCGTGGCTTAGGACCACGTGGGGCAACCCGTGGGGGTTCGAATCCCTCCGGTCGCACTAGTGCAGATTTCTTCACACCCTCCGGCCCTCGCCCGTACTCTCCCCATCTGGCGCGACGCTGTACCAGGCCCTATCGTGGGATTGCCTGGGGGCTCTCCCCCCCCCGCCGCCATGACACATGCGGCCATGGTCGCTCATTCCCCCCTTTGAGTGCGAGGACTCGATGCGCTCCCCTGATCACCCGCTCGCCCACGCGAGCCGGTTAGCCATTCTTGCCACCGTCCTGTTCGTCGGCGCCTGCGGCCCCGATCGAGAACCCACCAGTCCGGCGGACAACACGCCTGATCTTGGAGCGGCCCAAGCGTCGCAGGGGGGCGAGCTGCCATCCGCCGCCGAGTTCAATCGCCAGGTTCCCGGCTTCGGAGGGTTCTACCTGAACCAGGATGGGACGCCCACCGTGTATCTGACGCGCGGGTCCAGTCGCGCCCCCGCCGAGCGGCTGCTCGCAGGATATCTCAGCGCGAACGGACTCTCGACTGCAGCGGTGCACGTGCTGGAGGCCCAGTACCGGTGGCAGCAGCTCCAGCGCTGGCAGGCGGCTGCATCCGTCCAGGGTCTAGCCATTGCAGGGGCGGTGTTCGTGGACAACGACGAGACGATCAATCGGATCAAGATCGGCGTCTCGGACATGGGCGCGGCGGGCCAGGTGCGTGCCGCGGTGACGCGGGCCGGTGTGCCCGCCGAGGCGGTGACCATCGAGCGCGTGGAGCCGATCCTGATGGTACAGGCGGCAACGAACCTCCAAGGCCGGGATCGCCCAGTGCGCGGCGGTGTCCAGATCAACTTCCCGGGCTACCTGTGCAGCGTGGGCTTCAACGCCACGTCGGGCACGCAGAAGTCCTTCGTCACCGCTTCGCACTGCACCACGAAACAGGGCGGCGTGGAAAGCACCCCGTACTGGCAGCCGCTCGAGT
>DASTCF010000155.1:0-23043 GCA_035711365.1 Gemmatimonadales bacterium | reverse complement strand
TCCTTCGTTGGACTCGGCGCCATCGGCGCCCCGATGGCCAGCCACATCGCGCGTGCACACTCCCTCACGGTCTGGAACCGGACCCGGAGTCGCGCGGAGGAGTTCGCGGCCACCAACCGATGCACGGTCGTCGATACCCCCCGGGAGGCAGCGGCCAGCGCGGACGTCCTGATCACCTGTCTCCCGACATCGGCCGAGGTGGCCGGCTTGCTGGACGGGCCCGATGGGTTGCTTGCGGGACTCCGGCCCGGCACCCTGTTCCTCGACTGCACCTCCGGGGATCCGGCCACCACCCGGCGGATCGGCGCGACGCTGGCTGAAATGGGCATCGAGTTCGCCGATGCGCCGGTGAGCGGCGGCACCAATGGCGCCATGGCCGGGACCCTGACGGTCATGGTCGGCGGCGCCGAGGAGACCTTCCTCAGGGCGCGTCCGATCCTCGAGTGCTTCGGCCGGCGGGTGGAGCACCTGGGCCCCCTCGGCGCGGGCCACGCGATGAAGGCAGTCAACAACGCGCTCCTCGCGGTGAACGTGCTCGCGGTGGGCGAGGGACTGGTGGCCCTGGTCAAGAGCGGGATTCCTGCCCGGAAGGCGGTGGAGGTACTCAACGCCTCGAGCGGGCGATCTTTCGTCAGCGAATACCTCGTGCCGCAGCGCGTGCTCACCCGGCTCTGGCCGCTCACCTTCAGGGTGGCCCTGCTCGACAAGGACGCGCGCATCGCCGCGGACTTTCTTGACGGGGCCGGCGTGTCCGGCCCGATTCTCCACCTGGCCTCGGCGCGGATGCATCAGGCCCGCCTGGCTCTGGGCGACGCGGCGGATTACCTGGAACCAATCCGGCTGATCGAGCAGGAAGCCGGGGTGGAGCTGCACGAGTGACCAGGACTCCGGCGGAAGACCCCACTTCCATCAATCCGTGGGGCTCCACGCGGCTGGCTGAAGCCGAGGTGCTGCTGGCCGGCGGAGTGGTGGTCCGGGGAGAGGTGCACACGCAGGCCCTGTCGCCGCACCACGAGGGCCCCGAATCGGTCGAGGAATTCCTCAACCGCGACCAGCCGTTCTTTGCGCTCACCCAGGCGGATGGCGGCGTCCTGTTCGTGGCCAAGGCGCAGGCGGCGGTCGTCTCGTGTGCGCCCGATGGTGATCCGATGGATCCCGCCCGCGCATCGGCCGCCAAGCTCCTGCGGCTGGAAGTGACGCTTCGCGACGGCACCGAGATCGCCGGCTCCACGAGCGTGGAGCTGCCCCCGACCCGCGCCCGGGCGATCGACTTCCTGAATCTTCCCGAGCCCTTCTTCACTCTCTGGGACGAAGTGCGCACGCGCCACGTGAATCGGGCGTGGATCCGCATCGTTCGCCCGCTGGAATAGCGCGACGTGGCCCGACTCGATCGTTTCATCCAGGTCCTGCACGAACACGCCGCGGACGGCCTGCAGCTCGCGGCCGGCAAGCCGGCCACGCTGATCGTCCGTGGCACCCTCCGTCCGATCATGAAGGAGCCGCTGACGGGACCCCAGGTCTTCGGCCTGGTGCAGGAAATCGCCCCTCCCGGCATGGCGCCCGTCCTCACGCCCAAGGCGGAGCTCACATTCTCCTATGTGTCGCCGAGCGGCGCGGTCGAGGTGGAGCTGCGGCCGGACTCCGGCGGGCCCGGCGCCACCATCCGGCGGAAGGCAGGCGCGGCGGCCGCCACTCCCGCGGCCGCCCCGATGGCTCGTGAGCTGTCCGGGGCGCGCGCCTCGCTCGAGCGGCTGCTGCGCGCGCTGGTTATCGCCGAAGGCTCGGACCTCCACCTTCGCACGGGCCAGCCGCCGATCCACCGCATGAGCGGCACGCTGGTGCGGCTGGACGCGCCGGCCCTGGAGGCAGGCCCGCTCGAGGCCATGCTGCGGAGCGCAATGTCTGATGCCGACTTCGCCAAGTGGGCCGAGGAGGGCGACGCGGATTGGGCGTTCGAGATCGGCGGTGTGGCGAGATTCCGGTGCAATTCGGGTCGCGACCGCTTCGGCCCGATGGCAGTCTTCCGGGTCATTCCCTCGGAAGTTCTCACCTGCGAGCAGCTCGGCGTCACGAAGGAAGTGCAGGCGCTCTGCCACCTCACGAAGGGTCTTGTCGTGGTCACCGGTCCGACCGGCTGCGGAAAATCCACCACACTGGCCGCGCTGGTGGATTTGATGAACCGCACCCGCACCGACCACATCATCACGATCGAGGACCCGGTCGAATTCGTGCACGAGAGCAAGCAGTGCCTTGTGACCCAGCGCCAGGTCGGGCTCCATACCCGGTCCTTCAAGCAGGCGCTCCGCGCGGCCCTTCGCGAGGACCCGGACATCATCCTCGTCGGCGAGATGCGCGATCTCGAGACAGTTTCCATCGCCATCGAGACCGCGGAAACGGGCCACCTCGTATTCGGCACCCTCCACACCACCACCGCGGTCTCGACCATCGACCGCATCATCGATCAGTTCCCGACCGACCGGCAGGCGCAGGTCCGGGTGATGCTCTCGGAATCGCTTCGCGGGGTGATCGCCCAGGTGCTCTGCAAGAAGAAGGGCGGGGGACGGGTGGCAGCGCGCGAAGTCCTCCTGACGATTCCGGCCGTCTCGAACCTGATCCGCGAGGGGAAGTCCTTCCAGATTCCCTCGATCATGCAGACCAACCGGAAGCTCGGGATGCTGACGCTGAACGACTCGCTCCTCGACCTGGTCGAACACGGGCTGATCGAAGCGAAGGAGGCCTACCTCAAGTCCTCCGACAAGACCGCCCTCATCACGTCGCTCAAGGCCAAGCGTGTCGACACGAGCTTTCTCGGCGAGGGATGACCCAGGCAACCGGGGCCGCCCCGCTCCTCGTTCTCGTCGCGCCCCAGGACATCGTGAACATCGCGAGCGCCGTCCGGCTCGCGAAGAACTTCGCACTTGGCGGGATCCGCCTGGTCCGGCCGGAGGTCTTCGATCCGTGGCGGATCGAGGGCATCGCGCACAACACCGCCGACGTGGTCGAGCGCATCGAGCTGTGCGACTCGCTGGACCAGGCCCTGCGTGACACCGTGTACAGCGTCGCGCTCACCGCCCGCGGGCGAGCAGCCAAGCGCACCGTGCTCGAACCGCGGGAGGCCGCCGGGCAGCTCCTGGCGCACGCCGAAGCGGGGCAGGTGGCGATGGTGTTCGGGCGCGAGGACAAGGGGCTCGCAAACGACGAACTGGATTTCTGCCGTGCCCTGGTGTCCATCCCCACGAGCCAGGAATACACGTCGCTCAACCTGGCGCAGGCCGTCGGCATCATGGCGTACGAGACCTGGCGTGCACGAATCGGGGCCGACATTCCGGTGAAGCCGCCCCGCCGCCAGGCCGCGCCGGCGGAAGCCGACCAGCTCGAGTGGCTGTTCACCGACTGGAACAAAGCGCTCTGGGCGATCGAATTCTTCAAGACCCGTCGCCACGAGCAGGTGATGCGGTCCTTCCGGGAAATCGTGTTCCGCGCGGGTCTCGACGGCCGGGAGGCCTCGCTGCTTCGCGCGATGGGCATCGAGGTGCGCCGGTTTCTGGAGCGGAAGGGCGTCGTGGAAGAGAAGGACAAGGACGCGAGCGAACCGTGATACGGGCCGCCGTACCACGGTTCTGGCTCACCGTGCCGCTCGGAACCGTCCGCAGTCGCTGGCTCGCGGCCCGCTCGGTGGCGAGTTCGAATGGGAGACGAGGCGAGCCGGGCGGTGCCGCACAATTCCGGCGCCGCTTCCGCGAATCCCCGCCCTCTCCGTAGATTCCCGGAACCCTCTACCCCCGGAGCCTCGATTGGGGCGATCCACCGCGTACTGGTCGGGCAACCGATATCTGAATCCCTCGGACGAGCCGCTGGCGCGCGCGCCGCTCAAGGATCTCCCCCCCGCCGTCGCCGCGCGCTTTCGCGCGGTCCGGGACGGGCTCAAGGCCATCCCTGGCGTTGTGGAGCACGTCAAGTTCCTGGGCGCGCAGTGGCGCTGGGCGTGGGAATACACCTACGGGGCGCGGAAGCTGTGCTGGCTGCACGTCATGCAGGAGAGCGTCAGCTGCACCTTCACCGTCTCCGATTCCGAGGAGCGGAAGGCGACGGCCGCCGTTCGCATGCCGGCGCTGATCCTCCACGCCATCGAGCAAGGCCAGCGGACCGGACCGGTCCGGTGGTGTTGGCTGGAGTTCAATGACCGTCGCGCCGCGGATGCGCTGATCAGCTTCGCGCGGAAAAAGGCGGAGTGGATGCGGCTCGAGGCGCCGGGCGGACAGCTGCGCCGCTCCATCGGGTGACCCCAGGGTTGAGATTCATCGTCGCCCGGCTATAATTGTCGCGCGCGAACGGCGATCCGGTTCCCTCCCTGTGACTTGCGCTTTCGTGAATTGATTCACAAGCGGACGGGATCAGTCTCCTCTCAGTGATGGTGACAGCTCATGCGTAAGCTGGTCTTCGTCCTCGGCGGGGCCCTGATCCTCGTCCTGGCCGCTGTGGCGCTCTCGCGAGATGCTCAGGCGAGCCGGCAGGCGGCTCCGGCGGCGAACGACTCCCTCCTTGCCCCGGTACTGTCCGCGTCCGATACGGGCCGTCTGAAGGGTCCCACCCAGCCGATCTTTTTTCGCCACGACATTCACGCCGGCCAGTTCAAAATCAATTGCCAGTACTGCCACTACTCGGTCTCGGTCTCCTCGGAGCCCGGGATCCCGAGCATGGCGACCTGCATGAACTGCCACCTCGTCATCGGCGGTACCGACTCGACCGCCCAGCGCGAGATCAAGAAGGTGCGCGACGCCTCCAACAACAAGCAGCCGGTCGAGTGGGTGCGCGTCCATTACCTGGCCCGTCACGCGCACTTCCCCCACATGCGGCACGTGAAGGTCATGGGGCCGAACGCCTGCGGCACCTGCCACGGCGACGTCGCCCGCATGCCCCAGGTGTTCCAGGTGAACAACGTGAGAAACATGGGGTTCTGCATCAACTGCCACCTGGAGCGGGGCGTGTCCCGCGACTGCTCCGTGTGTCATTACTAGCCCAGCCTTCGAGGCCCTGATGGACGACATCGAAACCCAGGGAATGGACCGGCGGCGCTTCCTGACCGTCCTCGGCGTGACCGGGGCGGGGACGGCGGCGCTGTCGGGCTGCTCCACTGGCCGGGTTGAGAAACTGATCCCGTACCTGGTGCAGTCTGAAGACCAGGTGCCGGGCATCGCCACGATCTACGCGAGCACCTGCACCGAGTGCGCCGCGGGCTGCGGGGTTCACGTTCGGACCCGCGAAGGGCGGGCGGTCAAGCTTGAAGGCAATCCCGCCCATCCTGTCAATCAGGGACGACTGTGCGCGCGCGGGCAGGCCGGTCTGCAGGCCCTCTACAATCCCGGTCGGGTGCGGTCCCCGAGGGCGCGGCAGGCCGACGGGACGTTCAAGGACATCACGTGGGATGAAGCCATCGCGACGCTCGCCTCCAAGGCGGCGGAAGCGGGGGGGAAGCTGGCGGTCATCTCCGGTGCGGGCGCCGGCACATTCTCGACCCTGCTTGCCGACTGGACCGGTGCCCTTGGCGGCCGGGTGGTGCGCTACGAACCCTTCGACCACGAGCCGGTTCGGGCCGCCAATCGCCAGGTGTTCGGCCTGGATAGCCTCCCCACCTACGACTTTGCGCGGGCCCGCTACATCCTCTCGTTCGGGGCGGACTTCCTCGAAACCTGGCTCACGCCCATCGAGCAGCAGCGCGGCTTCGCGGAATCTCACGGGTATCGCGGCGGCGAGATGGCGAAGCACGTCTACCTCGCTCCCAGGATGTCGCTCACCGGCATGAACGCCGACGAGTGGCATGCGATCGCCCCAGGGACGGAAGCCCCCCTCGCGCTCGCCATGGCTCAGGTGATCATGGCGGAGCGCTCCGGCGCCCCGGAGGACGCCAATGCGCTGCGCGGCGTGCTCTCCGGGTACGACCCTGAGAAGGTGGCCAATGAGATCGGGCTGACGGCCGAGCAGATTCGCCGGCTCGCTCGCGAATTCGCCTCGGCCCAGCCCGGGCTGGCAGTCGCGGGCGGGATCGGCAGCCAGCACCGCGGGGCGGCCGAGGTATGCGCGGCGGTCAACATCCTGAACTACGTCGCCGGGAACGTCGGTGTGACGGTGCGGTTTGGGGCCGGTCTCCCCACGGCGGATGGCTACGCTGCGATGGCCGCGCTGATCCGGCAGATGGCCGCCGGCGAGATCGCTGCGGTGCTCGTGCACGACGCCAACCCCGCGTATGCTCTGCCGCGGTCGGCCGGGTTCGCCGAGGCGTTCGCAAAGGTGCCGTTCAAGGTGTCCACGGCGACGATGCTGGATGAGACCGCGGCGCTGGCCGATCTTCTGGTTCCCCAGTCGCATGCGCTCGAGCGCTGGGATGACCTGCACCCGCGCGAGGGCGTCCGTGGATTGATGCAGCCGGTAATGGAGCCGGTCTATGGCACCTGGGCCGCGGGCGACATCCTGCTCAAGACGGCGCAGCAGGCCGGCGGCGCGCTGGCGCGGTTCGCCGCGCCCTCCTGGGAGTCGCACCTCAAGGCGGCGTGGCAGGAGATCGGCCGGGCGGCGGGTGCGAAGGACCTCCAGATGTGGTGGGTCGAGACGCTGGCGGCAGGCGGGTTGTACGCGGAGGCGCCGGCGCCGATGCCCGTGCGGCTCGCGGCCACTGCGTCGCAGGTGGCCGGCGCCAAGCCCGAGTTCGACGGAGACGGCGCGTTCGTCTTCTCGGCCTACCCGACCTCGATGCTCTTCGATGGCCGTGGCACCAACAAGCCGTGGCTGCTGGAGAATCCCGACCCCGTTACCAAGATCACCTGGCAATCCTGGATTGAGGTCCATCCGGATACCGCGGCGGACCTGGATGTCCGGGAGGGCGAGATCCTGCGTGTGGTGTCGCCGCACGGCGCGATCGAGGCACCGGTCTACGTGTATCCGGGCGTGCGCAGGGATCTGCTCGCGGCACCGATGGGCTACGGGCATACCCAGTATGGCGACTATGCGACCGGTCGGGGCGCGAATGCCCTCGATCTCCTCGGGGCCCCGGGCGAGGCGGCCTTCGTGCCGTACCTCTCGACCCGGGTGTCGGTCGAGAAGACCCGGCGGTACCAGAAAGTGGCCAAGACCGAGGGCCGCAACCGCCAGCTCGGACGCGGCATCGCGGAAGCCATGGGCCTTCCCGCCGCTCGAAAGGGGCTGACTCCGGAAGCGGCCCACCATGAGGAGGCGGGCGGGGCCGCGCACGAGATCAACACCGAGCGCGAACTCAAGGCCATTGCCGGCTTCGCGGAAGAGCAGCACGAGGCCGCGACGAAAGGCAACTACCTCGGCGAGCACCCCCAGTGGGGCATGGCGATCGACCTCTCGCGGTGCACGGGCTGCTCGGCGTGCGTGACGGCCTGTTATGCCGAGAACAACATCCCGTGGGTCGGCGAGGCCGACGTGCTCCGCGGCCGCGAGATGAGCTGGATGCGGATCGAGCGGTACTACGAGGGCGGGCAGGATGGCGAGCCACTCGAGGTGCGATTCGTGCCGATGCTCTGCCAACATTGTGGCAACGCACCCTGCGAGCCGGTGTGTCCGGTCTATGCCGCGTATCACACGCCGGACGGCCTGAACGGCCAGGTGTACAACCGCTGTGTGGGCACGCGCTATTGCAGCAATAACTGCCCGTACAAGGTGCGCTACTTCAACTGGTACGCGTACAGCAAGCGCGCATTCCCCGAGCCGCTGAACCTGCAGCTGAATCCCGACGTGACGGTCCGGGCGCGCGGCGTCATGGAGAAGTGCACGTTCTGCGTGCAGCGGATCCGCGGCGCCCAGAACCTCGCGAAGCTGGAGGATCGCCCGCTGCGGGACGGGGATGTGGTGACGGCCTGCGCACAGGCCTGCCCCTCCGGTGCCATCGTCTTCGGCGACCGCATGGATCCCGAGAGCCGGGTGACCCGCGCCGCGGCGGACCATCGCGGGTATCACGTGCTGGAGGACATCAACGTGCGTCCGGCGATCACGTACCTCGCGAAGGTCCGGCATCCGGTGGAGGCCTAACCCATGGCTGCGATCGCGCCTCCGTACGTGCCGAAGCAGACTCACGCCGAAGTCACTCGCGACGTCGTAGCGACCCTCGGCACACCGAGCCGCGGTTACGTGATGATGCTGGCGGCCGCCGTCGGACTGTTCCTGGTTGGCGTGGTGACCTTCACGCTCCTGCTCAAGGAGGGGCTCGGGCTCGCCGGCTACTCTCCGCCGGTCATGTGGTCGGTGTACATCACGACCTTCGTCTTCTGGATTGGTATCGGGCACGCCGGCACCCTGATCTCGGCGATCCTGTTCCTGTTCCGGTCGCCGTGGCGCACGGCGGTCTACCGGGCCACCGAGGCGATGACGGTGTTCGCAGTGATGACGGCCGGGCTCTTCCCGATCATCCATATCGGCCGCCAGTGGATCTTCTACTGGCTGCTGCCCTATCCGAACCAGCGGTACCTCTGGCCCAACTTCAAGTCGCCGCTGCTCTGGGACGTCTTCGCGATCTCGACCTACCTCACGGTCTCGACCACCTTTCTCGTGGTGGGCCTGGTGCCGGACATCGCGGCGGTGCGGGACAAGGTCTCGGGCTGGCGCAAGAAGCTCTATGGCGCCTGCTCCCTGGGCTGGACCGGCAGCGACAACCAGTGGCGCCACTACACCCGCGGTTACCTGTACCTGGCGGCACTCGCCACCCCGCTGGTGCTGTCGGTGCATTCGGTCGTGTCGTGGGACTTCGCCATGTCGATCGTGCCGGGCTGGCACGGAACAATCTTCGCACCGTATTTCGTGGCGGGCGCGATCTACTCCGGAATCGGGATGGTGCTCACGCTCCTCATCCCGCTGCGCAAGGTGCTCGGCCTCGAGCACATGATCCGGGACTACCACTTCGACAACCTGTCGAAGCTGACCCTCTTCACCGGGTCGATCCTGTTCTACGCGTATGCCATGGAGTATTTCGTCGCGTGGTACAGCGGGAACCCGTTCGAGCAGACGACCTTCTACCTGCGCGCGTTCGGGCCGATGTGGTGGGCCGGCTGGTCGATGATCATCTGCAACGCGTTCGTCTCCCAGTTGCTCTGGTTCCGGAAGATCCGCACCAATCTGACTGCGCTCTTCGTCATTTCGGTGTTCATCAACATCGGGATGTGGTTCGAGCGCTACGTGATCATCGTGTCCTCGCTCAGCAACGACTACCTCCCCTGGGCCTGGGGCCAGATGAATCCCACGTGGGCGGACTGGGGCATCCTGGCCGGCTCCTTCGGCTGGTTCGGGATGTACTTCCTGCTGTTCGCGCGGACGTTCCCGATCGTGGCGATTCAGGAAATCAAGGAGACCATCCCCATGCCGCGGAAGCGGGGAGGCCACTGATGGCAGGCATGACCCCAGGCGTCCTGGGTGCCTTCGTCCACATCGACGCGGCCACGGATGCCATTCGCGCCCTCAAGGCTCAGGGGCACGCGAACCTGACTGTGTACTCGCCGGCGCCGAATCATGAAATCGAGGAGGCGCTCGAGCACAAGGTCAGCCCCGTGCGCCTCTTCACCCTGATCGGCGGCCTGACCGGATGCGCCGCCGGATTCGCCATGACGATCTGGATGTCACTGGACTGGCCTGTGCTCGTGGGCGGAAAGCCGATCGCATCGATTCCGCCCTACGTTGTCTTCGGCTTCGAGCTCATGGTCCTCATGGGCGCGCTCAGCACGGTGCTCGGCGTGATTCTCATGGCGGCATTCGGGGCGCGCGGCAGGCGGCCGCTCTACGATCCGCGCTTCAGCGATGACCATGTTGGGGTGTTCGTTCCCTGCCGGCCGGAGCAGGCCGCCGGCGTGGAGGCCGTGCTCAAGAAGGCCGGGTCGGTGGAGGTGAAGCATGCGGCGTAGCCCGCACCTCGCGGCAGTCCTCACGCTGGCGCTCGCCGCAGGCGGCTGCAACACGTGGTACAACGACGTCCCGTCTCCCGACGACCTGATGCACAACGTGCCCTGGTTCGATCACATGATCACGTCCCGGGCCCCGCACCCCTATTCCCGGGCCGACATCCCCCGAGGGACCCCGCCTGGAACCGTGCCGGTGACGGGTGGCGAAGTGGACTGGTCGGCGGAGTGGGCCACCGGCAATACGACCACGGCGGACCGGCAGGTGAACCCGACCAGTGGAGCCGCCACGGCGCGTGGCGACACGCTGTATCACGTGTATTGCGCCGTCTGTCACGGGCCGGGCGGCCGGGGTGACGGGCCGGTCGGGCCGCGGGTCGCGGCCCCGCCGCTCCTGACTGAGAGCGCCCGCGGCCGATCGGACGGCTACCTCTACAGCATCCTCCGGTACGGGCGGGGCATCATGGGTAAGTACGGCGACAAGATCACGAATGCGCACGACCGCTGGCAGGTCGTGAATTACGTGCGGTCGCTCCAGGCCGCGGTCCCGGCCGCCGCCTCCCCCGCGGGAGGGAACTGATGAGCGACGCCGATCTGCGCGGCCGCCTGGCCGAGCACGCCGTCGGTGGCCGGTTCGGCCTCTTCGTCACCGGCGGCATCGTCCTCACACTCATCGGATTCGCGCTGTTCGCGATGGCCGTGTCCGGGGAGGGGGGCGATCGCGCGTGGCACCTGTTCCACGTGAACTGGCTCTACTTCACGGGACTCGCCGGCGGGAGCGTGGCGATTGCCGCGGTGCACAAGGTGGCGAATGCGCGCTGGTCCGGGGTGATCCTCCGGTTCGCCGAAGCCGCCGTCGCGTTCTTCCCGATCTCGCTGCTGGGCCTCGTGCTGATTTTCACGGTCGGCTACGACCACATCTATGGCCCGATGAACGGTCAGCTGCACTCGATGGCGCACGGGAAAGCGGTCTGGCTCTCCCGCGGTGTGATGTTCGGCCGGCTCTTCCTGGGCCTCTCGATTCTCTACTACCTCGGGTGGCGCCTCGTCCGCGCCGACCTCCTGCCCGATGTGGCCGATGCCTCGAAGCACGCCGGCGGGAGCCGCCGCCTCCGCTACGACCGGATGGCGGCCGGCTTCGACGCGTCAGCCGCCGGAAGCTCGGCCCACGAATCGCACATCCGGCGTCTGGCGCCGGCATATGCCGTCGTGTACGCGCTCGTCTTCACGATGGTGGCGTTCGACGGAATCATGGCCCTGCAGCCCCACTGGTTTTCGAACCTGCTCGGCGGCTTCTATTTCATGGGCTCGTTCCTCGGCGCCCACATGCTGCTCGCGCTGACTTCCATGTACGGCGGTCACCAGACCGGCGCCTGGCATCTCATCTCCTCCAAGCAACGCCACGACCTCGGCAAGCTCTGCTTCGGCTTCACAGTGTTCTGGGCCTATCTCATGTACGCCCAGTTCCTGGTCATCTGGTACGGCAACCTGCCGGAGGAGACCGGGTTTGTCTTCGCGCGGCTCTGGGGCCCCTGGCTTCCGGTCGGACGCGCGGTGTTCCTTGGGATGTTCTTGATCCCGTTCTTCGGCCTGCTGGGCGTCACGCCGAAGAAGTTCCCCTGGACCATGGCGCTCTTCGCCACCGTCTCGCTGACTGCGCTGTGGCTCGAGCGCTACCTGCTTGTCATGCCGTCGGTGACCGCCCTCGAGGGCCCGCACTTCGGCCTTCCGGAATTCGGCTCGACGGCGCTCGTGCTCGGACTCTTCCTGCTGGCCTACGGGCTGTTCGCCAGGACGTTCCCGATGGTGTCACCGCGGCTGGCCGAGCTGACCCTCGATCTCGAACGGCACCACCTGACGGAGGACTACTTCGACCACGACGAGCGCGCGCGTGACTTCGTCACGGAGGAAATCATCGCGCAGGAGAAGCTGGGGCACTGAAGGCGGAGAGACGGTCAGACGGGAAGTCGGACAGTGAATCGAATACGAAACGACCCTCCGGCGAGATTGCCGGAAGGTCGTTTCCGTGTCTGACCCGCTGACCCGCTGACCCGCCTACCTCACCTTCAACATGAATGCCTTCAGCGAATCCGGCGGCAGCTTCCCGACGATTGCGAGCGTCCGCGGGGCACCCGACTGCACAGGGCCGGAGGATGTCGACGCCTCCTCCGGCGTGCCTGCCGCGAGCGGCAAGTCCTGCAGTTCAGCGGCTGCGCTCTGCCCGGGTTGACGCGACAGCAGGCTCGCGACCTCGGCGGCAGGCCCTTCCACCGTACTGATGACCTCACCGCTGGCCAGTTGCTGCGTGACCACCGTCAGCGGCCGCCCGCCATGCGGCGTCTGCCGCACCTTCACCTGCACGACCGGGACTCCCTCAACCCTGGGGATCCAGGCCCCGCTCGACTCACTCGCGCCGTCCCACGACACGGTGCGCCAGACGCCGTCGAAAACCGGTGCACCCCGGCCGCCGGCATCCCCCGAGGCCAGGAGCTCGGCACCGTTGGGGGCGGGAACCACAGGCTTCGGGGGCCCGGCCGACTCCTGCGTGGCCCTCGGAAGGTCTCCGTCCGGGCGGATCGGCGTCGAGCCGGCCGGCTTCAACGCCCGGGAGGGCGTCGAGGCCGGGGCCGGCTCGGACCGTGATGCATTCTGGATCGAATCGTCCGCCCGGGGCACGGGAGAGGTCGCGACCGCCGCCGGAGGTACGGCATCCGCACCCTGCCACCGGCTCACTCCCCAGCCCAGGCCCACCGCACCGACGAGGCTCGCGGCCCACGCGACTCGACGCCATCGCCGCTGGCGGTCACGGCGCTCAAGCAGGACCTCGGCGAGTTGGGGGTAGGGACGAGACCGAATCCACCGCGGCGAGGCCGTCACCAGCAATGCGGTGGTTCGGTCCCGCAGGGCCGCGATAGCGTCCCGCTCGCGCCGGCACTCCACACACTCCGAGACGTGGTGCTCGATTTCCACGCACTGCGACCGGCTCAGCGCCTGGTCCAGGTAGGCGTGCAGCTCCTCTTCAGGAATGTGCCGCATGGCCCCTCACGTCGCCACGTTCCATCCGGTCATGTGCCTCCACCAGCCGCTTCCTCGCCCGTGCGAGCGTCGTGCCGACGGCTCCGACCGCGAGTCCCGTCTGCGCGGCGATTTCGGGGTAACTCATGCCCGCGTCCCAGAGCAGGAGCACCTCCCGGTCCCGCGGGGTCAGGGCATCCAGCGCACGCCGCACCTTCGCCATCTTCTCATCGTGCTCGACGTTGTCCTCCGCTTCGGGCTCCGCGACGTGCCGCTGGGTGGGTTCGCCTGACAGCAGCGTCAGGTGGCGCTTCCGGCGCACGGCTGCGCGCGCCTCATCCCGGGCGAGATTGGCCGCGACCGCGAAAACCCACGCGCGCGGCTTCTCGGGGTGATGCGCCATCGCCCGGACGAAGACTTCCTGGGCGAGATCTTCCGCACGGTCGGCATCCCACACCTTCCGGTACAGGAAGCGCACGACCGCCGCGTAGGTCGTCTGATAGAGGGTTTCGAGCTCGTCTCGCACTGGTCTCCTCGGGGGTCACGGAGGCGCCGATGGGCCCGTCTGTAATATGACGCCTCCCGGCCCGGGAGACACCTGGGAGGGAGACGCTGGTCGAGGGGGGAAGCACACACGGCGGTTGAAAGCGGGGAAGCGGGGAAGTGGTCGCTTATCCGCCTCCCCGCTTACCCGCTTCCCCGCCTTCCAAATACGCACCCCGGATGCAGACCCTTCCCCTTCGGCGGCCAGTGGCTGCAGAGGTCGGGCTTCGCCGCGCGGCCATCGGGCCGGCGCCTCCCATGCAGTGTGCAATCGACACCGTTGACACCGAGGTAGCCGCAGGCGGAAATGATCTCGACGTCCAGGGAATCCTCTTCGTTGCGCACGACCTTGCAGAGGTATGGCGGCTTGCGGGAGCGGATCAGTGCTTCCTGGCGCGTGTCCTCACGGGTGCAGAGAATTTCAATCTCGAGGTCCCGGCAGCAGGCGGCGCCGCGTGAATTGTCCGCCGTCCGGCAGGGAGCGCCGAGGCAGGGATTCTCCGACAGCACCGGAAGTCCGCGTTTTGGATCAATGGTGTCCCGCGCGAGGAGCCGACGATGATCCACGAGCCGGAACCGGCCTCCGCCCAGTTGCCGCGGTTGAGGCGCCCGTCCGGCACGAGCAGGCGGCCGCCCTTCAAACCCGTGGGCCTGACACACCGCCACACCTCCCGATTCCTTGAGGAATCTGCAGGGCACGTGCAGGGTTGCCTCGACCACCAGGTCGCCGTCCTGGTCGTGCAAGCGATGGAAATCCACGAACTCCGTGTGACCCAGGAGCCACGTCGCTTCGTGGTCGAGGGAGTTGTCACCCTCGTCCAGCTGGCCGATCCGCAGGGTGACCGGTAGAGCTCGGCACTGGGTGCCGAGGCGGCGGCAGGGTGGAGCTGGTCGCAATCGGGGATCCGGAATGGGGGAATCAGTGACGGGGAATAATACCCGGGGTGCGGGCGCTGGGGCCTACTCGCGTGAGACCCCGGATCGGCTTATCTTTGTGACTTCGTTCACAAGGCAGTCCGCCGCTTGTGGGCGGGTTGAGCACGTACTGCGGCGGGCGACAACATCACCGGTTCCCGGAGGTTTGGCAGCAATGCGGAAGAATTTCCTGGTGGCGGGGCTCGCGCTCCTCGCCGCGGCATGTGGTGGCGAGAAGAAGGCGGAAGAGACCCCGGCCGCAGCGCCGGCTCCCGAGGCCGCCGCTCCGGCGCCCACGACCGGCGCCACGCACGACGTTCAGATGTCCTTCGACGGCACGAAGTACATGTTCATCCCGGCCGACCTCACGATCAAGGCAGGCGACGTCGTCCGGTTCCACAATGCGAAGGGCGGCCCGCACAACGTCTCCTTCTGGGAAGACAGCATTCCAGAGGGCGCCGAGGAAGTGCTCGAGAAGGCCATGCCGAATCAGATGCAGCCGCTCGTGGGCAGCATGCTGGTCGAGCAGGACGCCGTGTATGAGGTCAATTTCGCCGGCGCACCGGCCGGCCTGTACAAGATGTACTGCCTGCCGCACCTCGCGATGGGGATGACCGGCTCGATTACCGTCCAGTAAGGCAGACGGAGGACTGAGGACTGAGGACTGAGACAGCCTCGGTCCTCGGTCTTCGTTCTTTTCAGTCCTCGCCCGTCAGCCTGCCGCCCGCCCACCACGCGATTCCACCGATCAGGATCCCGGCCAGCGCGTCCACAGCGTAGTGCATCTGGCAGTACACCACGCCAATCGTCAGCAGCGCGGCAGGGAGCAGCATGATCATCGCCAGCCGCCGTGACCCGTACCACGCTCCGGCCGTCGCGGTGATGGTGGCGGCCACGTGGGAGGACGGAAAGGCCGCCCCGTACGAACTGCCTCCCTCGAGGGTCCTGTAGACCAGTCGCGCCATCGGGTTGTCGAGGAACCATGCGTCGGGCCGCGCAAATTCGTAGTAAGGGCCGACGACGGGCAGAAAGACGAAGAACAGGTAACAGAACAGGAACGTGCCGATCACCATAAGAATCGTGCGCCGAAGCGCGCTCCAGTTGCCTTGCACGACGAAGACGATCACCGGCAGCGGCAGCAGGATGTAATAGCCCCAGTACGCGCCGTGCAGGACCGTGGACCAGAAACGGCTCGGCATGCGGCGCCACCACTCACGGCTGACCTGCATGCCGAAGAGCGCCTCCTCCCAACCCTGCACCAGTGCATCGTGGATCCGGATCCCACCGCCGTTCAGGACGTCCAACTCGGCATAGAATGAGGCGAACAGGATGATCGGATACGTCTCGCGAAAGAATCTGCCGACGGGGCCGAGCCCCGGGCGTTGCACCAGGAATACGAGCAGGACGATGAGCGCGTGGCCCGGCAGCAGCCACCAGCACAGGGGATTGTCCTGGGCGCGCCAGACGGCGGCCACCGACACCACGGCGACGTAGCCGAGGATCAGGCGGTCGACCAGCCGCACTAGAGCCAGCCCTCGTTCCGGTACCAGTCGGCCGTGAGGGCGAGGCCGCGCTCGAGGTCGTGCACCGGTTCCCAGCCGGCGTCGCGGATCAGCGGGGTGGGATCCCCCGTCCACGCTGCCTCGAAGAACTCGTTGGCCTTCTCCGCGGAGAGCACGGTGGCCTGTCCCGTCAGCTTGGCGGCCGCGCCCGTCACGGCGAGCAGGCCCCGGCCCACGAGCTCGGGCACCGGGAGAATCCGGACTCGGATGCCCAGCGCCTGGCCGACGGCTCGTGCGAAGGCGGCAGAGGTGAAGAGTTCGGGATGGCAGGCGAGATACACGCGGCCCACCACATTGGGCAGTCGCCCCGCCAGCGAGAGGGCGTGGGCCAGGTCGGGGCCGAAGACCGCCGAGAGCTCCTGCTCCCCCCGGCCGAATACCGGCGCCACGCCGGTGCGGGCCAGCTTGAACAGCTTCAGCACCTCGGTGTCGCGCGGGCCGTAGACCAATGGCGGGCGCAGGATGACCCACGGCAGCGCACCACCCTGTACCACCTCCTCCGCCGCGAGCTTACTTCGGCCATACGCCGTGACCGGCCGGGGCAGCTCGTCTCCCCGGAGCGGGCTGCCCCTGGCGGCCGGCCCACCTGCGGCCAGGGACGATACCAGCACAAAACGACCGGCGCCTTCGGACGTCGCCGCCTCGAGCAGGTTCGCGGTGCCTTCGCGGTTGGCGCGGAGGAATTCGGCCTCGTCCCGGGCGGCGACCATGCCGGCCACGTGATACACGACATCCTGGCCTTGAGCCGCCGCGCGAAGTGCTGCCAGGTCGAACAGGTCGCCATGCACCAGGCGGACCGCCGTGCCCTCGAAGCGCCGGGCGCGAACCGGAGACCGTACGAGCGCAGTGACGTCGTCGCCGCGCTCGAGCAGGACATCGATCAGGTGGCTGCCGATGAAGCCGGTGCCGCCCGTCACCAGCGCTTTCATATGGGGCGATCGTAGAGCCGGAGGGTCTTGTAGACCGTGAATCCCATCTTTTGCATGCCGAGGTTCATCGCCGGATTGTCCTCGAGGATCCAGCCGCCCTCGCCCCAATAGATGCCGTGCTCCGCCGCCTTGGTCCAGATCCAATGGTACAGCACGCTGTCCAGGCCCTTGCCGCGGAATTCCGGGACGATGCCGAGGAGAGGAATCCGGGCGCGGCGGATCGTCTCCCGCTTGAGCGCCCAGAGAAGTCGAATGATGACCCCGGGGGTCAGCCGGCCCGACCGATTGGTGCGAAAGACGACATTGAAGTCGGGAATCGCGAGGGCGAACCCGATCGGCTCGCCGTCCTTCTCGGCGAAGGCCAGCAGATCGGGCACGATGACGGGCTTGAATTGCTCCGCCAGGTGGTCGATCTCGTGCTCGGTGAGTGGGACGAAACCCCAGTTCTTCTCCCAGGCCCGGTTGTAGAGGGTCTTCACCCGGCCGATCTCGGCCTCGAAGTCCTTCATATTGAGCGGCCGGAGCGAAATCCCCATGCGCTCGCGCATGATCTCGACCGCCCGGTTGAGCCGGTCGGGAAGCGGCTTCATCGCCCGGAAGCTCATGTCGCCGCCCTGGTAGATCAGGAGGTCCTTGGCCTTGGTAAAGCCGGCGTGCTCGACCAGTTCGACGTAATAGCGGGGGTTGTGCGGCATCAGCATCGTGCACGGTGTATCGAAGCCGTCCACGAGCAGCCCGCACTCGTCGTTGACCGAGAACGACGCCGGTCCCCGCATCGTATCGAACCCACGGCTCCTGAGCCAGCCGGACGCGGCCTCGAACAGGGCGTCGGCGACCGCCTGGTCGTTCTCGCACTCGAAGAAGCCGAAGAAGCCGACCCGGTCCGCGTGGATCTGGTTATGGAGGGTGTTCTCGATGGCCGCGATCCGCCCCACGACCGCGCCGGCCCGCTCGGCCAGGAAATACTCGGCGGTGCCGTGCTCGAAGAACGGATTCTTCTGGCGGTCGAGGAGCACGCGGACGTCGCGTCGGAGCGGCGGAACCCAGATCGGGTCCGCCGCGTGCAGCCGGTAGGGTAGTGCGATGAAGTCGCGAAGGTCTCGGGCGCCCTCGACGGGCCGGACCCGGAGTCCGCCGATCAGATGACCCCGAGCTCCCGCCCGATCGAGGCAAAGGCGTCGAGGGCGAAGTCGATCTGCTCGAACGTGTGGGTGGCCATCAGACTGGTCCGCAGCCGGCACTGCGACGGCTGCACGGCTGGCGGGGCCACCGGGTTCGTGAAGACACCCGCGTCGTAAAGCTTGCGCCACATGATGAAGGTGCGGTCGAGCGGCCCGATCAGCACCGGGACGATCGGGGTCTCGGTTGGCCCGATATCGAATCCGAGCTGCCGGAAGCCCTGGTGCAGGCGGCGGGTGTTTGCCCAGAGCCGGTCACGCCGTTCGGAATCCGTCTTGATTACCTCGAGCGCGGCCAGCACGCCGGCGGTGTTCGAAGGGGGCAGCGAGGCCGTGAAGATGAGCGGCCGGCTGTGATGGCGAAGGTAGTTGACGACATTCGCCGAACCCGCGACGAATCCGCCGATCGATGCGAGCGACTTGGAAAAGGTCCCGGCGATGATGTCCACTTCATCGGTCATCCCGAAGTGGGCGGCGGTGCCATCGCCCTTCGGACCGAGGACCCCGAGTGAGTGCGCATCGTCCACGGCAAACGCGGCCCCGTGCTTCCTGGCCACCTTGACCAGGCCGGGGACGTCGGCGATGTCGCCTTCCATCGAGTACACGCCGTCCACGATGATCAGGGCACCGTGGCTGTTACCGGACGCGGCAAGTTTCCGGTCGAGCTGGGCGAGGTTGCCGTGATTGAACCGCTCCGTCTCGCCGAACGACATCTTGGCGCCGTCAACGATGGAGGCGTGGTCCAGCTTGTCGAGGTAGACCACGTCGTTGCGGCCGACGAGGGCGGAGATGAGCCCGAGGTTGGCGTTGTACCCCGTCGAAAAGACCAGGCAGTCTTCCTTCCCGAGAAACTCCGCCAGGGCCGCCTCGAGCTGGCCGTGGAGATCGAGTGTCCCGTTCAGGAAGCGGCTCCCGGTGCAGCCGGAGCCGTACCGGTGAAGCGCCAGGCTTGCGGCCTCCAGAACCTTTGGATGGTGGGTCAGTCCAAGGTAGTTGTTGGAGCCCAGCATGATGCGCTTCTTGCCTTCAATGACCACCACGGTGTCCTCGGACTCCGAGATGGGCTTGAAGTACGGGTAGAGCCCCATGGCCTTGATTTCGTCGGCCTTGGTGAACTGCCGGCACTTCTCAAACAGCGCAATACTGTGCAGGGTCTGGGTTTCCACGGTGCCTCTGGCGCGCATGAGGGTCCGGAGGGTCGCCCCCCATCACTATGTAACAGAACGGTTTAAACTACCAAATGGGACCACCGGACACAAGCCGATCGCCGGCCGACCTGGGGTGGTCGCGGGAAGCGGAACCCTCCCGCGTGGCGGTGATTTGCGTCTGGAACTCGATGCAGCAAACTAGATTCCGTTCGACCTGTCCTCTCCCTATCGAGGTCTCCGCCCGAGTGTTGCGATTCCGTGTCGCCCGCGCTTCCTGGCTGGCGTGTCTCATCGGGTTCGGCGCGGTCCAGGTGTCGGCGCAGGTCCGCGCAGAGCCAGGCCGCTTCGAAGTTCCGGGCCTCGACTTTCGTCGGGAAGGGGCCTGGCGCCGCGGGACGCAGGCGATCAGGGAACAACGGCGTCAGCTCCTGGCCGCCAGGGAGCTTTCGCTGCTCAACGCGCGCGTCGGGGGCGCGCTGGCCGGGCCGGCCGTGACGGGGACATACCAGGTGCCGGTCGTCCCGCTCCGATATTCCAACGTTCCTCCAGGGTCGGTTCGACCGGTGGCGGACTACGCTACCCTCCTTTTCTCACTCAATCCGCCCGACCGTCCGTACAGTCTCAAGACCTACTATGAGCAACTGTCCAATGGCCTGATCGCGATGAGCGGGACGGTGTTCGGCTGGGTGTCGCTGGACTCTACCGATCTCTATTACGAGGACGGCTGCAACGGCATCGGAGTGGGAACCCCATGCCCGCACGGGCTCGAGCGATTCGGGCGCATGCTCATCGAGGGACTGGATGCTGTCTCCACGGGCGCCGATTCCGCGACCGTCTGGGCCGCGTTCGACAATGACGGTCCAGACGGACTCCCTAATTCCGGGGACGATGACGGCGTGGTGGATTTCGTGACCTTCCTCCAGCCGGAAGTGGACGGTGCGTGCGGTACTTCCAATGTCTGGGCGCATCGATGGGTCATCTCGGGAGTGAACAACGGTTCGCCATACGTCACGAAGACGCCTTCCAATGCGCCGGGTCGATCCTGGATTGTCGTGGACGATTACACGATGCAGAGCGCCGTCGGCGGAGCGACCGCCTGTGACGGAAGCCAGATCATGCCGATCGGCACGGTGGCGCACGAGACCGGCCATGCCTTCGGGCTGCCTGACCTGTACGACACCCAGCTCATCACGCAGGGGATAGGCGAGTGGGGACTCATGGGCTCGGGCAACTACGCCAGACCCTTCAGCCCGGCGCGCATGGAAGCGTGGTCGCTCGCCGAACTCGGGTGGATCGCGGTGGACACCCTGCGCACCTCGGGGCCGATCGAGCTCGGCCCGGTGACGAGTGCCGACACGGTCCTGGTGCTGTCCTCACCGGTGGCGGGTGAATACTTTCTGCTCGAGAACCGCCAGGCCCGGGAGAGCGACAGTGCGATGATGAACCCGTCGTTCATCCGCGCCAAGGCGCCGGGGCTCCTGGTCTGGCACGTGGACCAGGCGAGGATCAACACCGGATTGTTTTCGAACACCGTGAATACGGGTGCGGTGCATGGTGTTGCCCTGCTCCAGGCGGACGGCCTCAATCAGCTGCTCACTCCGTACGGCGACAACCGCGGCGACCCGGGCGACTCTTATCCCGGTTCGGCGCTCAACCACCGGCTCAATGCCTCGACCAATCCCGCGCTCCGGACCAACGGTGACCTCGTCGTCGCGGGACAGCTCGATTCCATCACCCAACTGGAGTCCGGCGCCATCCGCTTCCGGTTCACGCTCGATGCCAGGCTCCAGGCGAACCTGGCCGGTTCGGGCGGCGGCCTGATCAGCGCCACCGTCCCGGGCAATCTCTCGGCGGGTGTCCTCGTCCCGCCCGGCACGAGTGTCACCCTCACGGCGACCCCCGCCGAGGGGAGTGCTTTCGAAGGCTGGAGTGGCGACACCACCTCGACCGAACCGACGCTGACCCTCACAATGGACAGATCCTACACCGTGATCGCCACCTTCAAGGGCGTTGCCACGTTCACGGCGGATGCGGCCGCCCAGGACCTGCTCGGCGTGGCGTCCCTGAGCACCGCCCAGCGGACGCAGCTCGATGAGACGGGTAACCACAACGGCATCTACGACCTCGGCGACCTGCTCGCCTTCCTGAAGCGGACGGGTCAGGACGCATCGCCGGCCGTTCTGCAGCGGCTCCTCGCCGTGCCGGCGAAAGGGCGCTGACCCATGAGCACCCGACGACTCGCCTCGCTTGTGCTGGTTGGGCTCGCCGGCCTCGGCTGCGGCGGCGATGGCGGGGGTCCGAGCGGGCCCGAGCCCGGCGTCCTGCGCGTGACGCTGGTTACGCCGAACGCGGACGACGGCGCGATCATGCTGGAAATGACCGGAAACGTGGATTCGATCGAGGCTGCAACGCCGTACGAGATGTTCATGGCGCGACCCACGGCCGGGATGACCCGGGTCATCCTCACCGGTGACCTCACGGACGGCCTGCTGCTGCGCGTTCATGTGCCCGATGTCACCACGGAAGCACCGCCCGGCATTCAGATTCTCCAGGTCGCCGCGCGAGACTCCTACCTCCAGCGCCCGTTGGGCGGATATGGGCTCGTCGTACAACCCTGACGCCACCGCTTGACCTGCCCGCCTGGCTGCTCATTGTTCAGGCGTCTCCTTCCGAAGGGCTCCATGCCGTACACCCTCGTTGTGAACGGCCGGTCCCATACTGTGGACGTGGCGCCGGACACGCCTTTGCTCTGGGTCCTGCGCGATTCGCTGAACCTCACCGGGACCAAGTACGGCTGCGGCATCGGACTCTGCGGTGCGTGCGTCGTGCATGTGGACGGCGAGGCCCAACCGTCGTGCCTGTGGCCGATCGAGAAGGTGGCGGGCAAGAACATCACCACTATCGAGGGCCTGGGCGGAACCGGACTGCATCCGGTCCAGGCGGCGTGGATCCAGGAGCAGGTTCCGCAGTGCGGATACTGCCAGCCCGGCCAGATCATGGCGGCCTCGGCGCTGCTGGCGAGGAATCCCGCACCCACTGATGCGGACATCGACGTCGCGATGGCCAGGCATCTGTGCCGCTGCGGCACCTATCAGCGCATCCGCCGCGCCATCCACACGGCGGCGCGGGGAAGCGGGTGACGGACGCGCCCGGGCTCACACGCCGTGAGTTCGTTGAGGCGGCCGCCGTGGCGGGGGCCGGCCTGACGCTCGCCATCTCGTTTCAGGGCTGCCGGGCCGCACCGCCTCCTGCGGGCGGCGCGCCGTTCGCTCCGAATGCCTTTCTCCGTGTCCGCTCCGACGGAGCGGTGATCGTCGTGATCGGGCGCTCCGAAATGGGGCAGGGGCCGACGACGGCATTGGCCATGGTCGTCGCCGAAGAGCTGGATTGCGATTGGGAGCGCGTCTCGTTCGAGCAGGCGCCGGCGCACACCGCCTACCACGACGCCTTTCATCGCGGGCAGATCACTGGCGACAGCGTGAGTATCCGGACGAGCTGGCTCCCGATGCGGGAGGCGGGGGCGATCGGACGCGCGATGCTCGTGACCGCGGCGGCCCGTGTGTGGGGTGTCGAGGCATCGGCCTGCCGCACGGAGGGTGGTGCGGTGCACCACGATCCGTCGGGGCAGACCCTCGAGTACGGTGAACTCGCGACCAGGGCGGCGGAGGTCCCGGTCCCCGACGATGTGCACCTCAAGGATCCCTCCGAATTCACGCTCATCGGACTGTCGCTTCCACGACTTGACACGCCCGACAAGGTCCGGGGCACGGCCGGGTTTGGGCTCGATACACGCCTCCCGGACCAGCTGTATGCGAGCGTCGAGCGTTGCCCTGTGTTTGGGGGCAGGGTCG
>DASTCF010000154.1:0-10463 GCA_035711365.1 Gemmatimonadales bacterium | reverse complement strand
CATGAACGCCGTCTCCGACGGCCAGTGGGTGCGATACCATGAGGGGGGAGGCCAGACCGCCACCAGCCACAGGACGATGAGCCCCAGGCCGATGGCGGTCCACCGGAGGAGACGCCGCACTCGGGCTAGAGCTTGGCGACGGTGACGGTCGTGCGGGCCTTCACGGCGATCGGCATCGGAGCCGTCGGCATCGTGACGGTCATGTCATTGTTCCCGTCGTTCTGCCCACCCAGGTAGAGCCCATCCCGGGTCAGGTACCAGGTCCCGACGGTCGTGCCGGTTCCATCCAACTGAGCCTCTCCGCCCGGCTGATTCAACATGCCCGTGGTCGTGCTGGTGCCGGTGGAGGTGATCTTGAGCGCCTTCACGCCCCCCTGAGTCGCCTCTCCCGCAGCGGTATAGGTGGTGATGCTCGTAATCGTCGTGGTGCCCTGCTCGCTGGTCGAGGTGTACGAGAGGGTGTCCGTCCAGGTCTGCCCCGTCTTCCGGCCCTGGGCGCCGCGAGGGTAGAACGCGGCCAGGACGCCTTCGAATTGCCGCGCCCCCGCGTTCGCGGTCACCGCGGTGAGGTTCTGCACGTTGCCGTTCGCCGTCACGAGCCCGTGCCACGCGGCGCCCTTGGCGGAATCGGCCATCGACTGCATGACATCCCGGCCGATGCTGACGGAATCCAGGCGCATCGAATCGAGCACGGCGTGGAGCGTGCGCCCGCCGGTCGTGTCGGCGGTGGTGATGGTGAAGAACCCGCTGATGATGTTGGTCGTCTCCTGCGATCCGCCGCCGAATGCGGACAGGTCGACTACCGAGTGGGCGGAGATGGTGACCCGGTATTTTGTCACGGTCGGGGCGGGCGGCTCGGCCGCAAGCGGCTGGACCAGGAGGCCGGCGGCGAACGCCGCGGTGGTGACGCGAGAGAACATCGAAACCTCGGGAATGAGGAAGAAGCGCCTGGCGGAACGGACGCACGCGCCGCCCCGGCCGGGGGCCGGGGCGGCGGGGGTCAGGTCATAAGCCGAGTTCTGTTCGCCCCGAAGGGCGGATGGTCATCTGTCTGGGACGGCCGTCGCCGGCCGCCTCGAGCAGCCTACCCGCGGCTTCCCTCGCTTGCGCTCGGGATGGTCGGTGCGGGCCGCACCTCGCCGCTTATTTGGCCTTGCTCCGACTGGAGGTTGCCATGCCGCCGCTGTTACCAGCGGCGCGGTGGGCTCTTACCCCACCATTTCACCCTTACCACCCGAAGGTGGCGGTCTGCTTTCTGTTGCCCCTACCGTCGCCTTGCGGCGCCCAGGAGTTACCTGGCAGTCTGCCCTGTGGAGCTCGGACTTTCCTCGGATACCGAAGTACCCGCGACCATCGGACCTGGCCCATTCCCAATATAACGGGTTCTACCCCCGGCCCCGGACACGGGCCAGCCCGGCCTCGGCCTGTCGCACGAACACTCCCAGCTCGGGATCGGCGTCCTTCCATTGGTCCAGCACACCGGCGTACTCACGCTCCGCCTCCGTCCGGCGACCCAGCTTCTCGAACGCCGCGCCGCGGAGCAGGCGCACACGGCCGAGCATCCCCCACCGGGAGTCGAAGCCGCGGGTGCTGAACTGTGGGGGCTCGAACAACCGCAGCGTCTCGATGGTGCCGGCGTAGTCGCCCAGGAGGAACTGGGCCTGCGCGTACAGCGGACGCCACGAGCCCCATCCGTATTTCCGGACCGCCGAATCGGGCTCGGCCAGCGTGCGCCGCGCCCGGGCCGTATCGCGTTCGGCGATCGCCAGGAGCGCCCGGAGCTCGCGCGGCGCGGGCTCCCCGATCATCGCCTGCAGTTCCTGGAGCGGGCGCGGATCGGCGGCCGGCCCCACGAACAGGCCGAGGGCGGCGGCCGCGCCGTGGGAAAGAGTCTCCTTCCGCTTGTCCGCCGGTTCGCTGCGCGCCTCCTCGGCCGCCGCCTCCCAGATCCGCCGGAGTACGGTGACCGGCACCCCCGCGCTCGCGTAGAGGTCCCCCTGGAACCCGCGCTTCCAATCCTCCCCCTGCATCATCATCGGGGTCATCCCGGGCAATACCTCGCGCCGGACCCGGTCGGCCAGCTCGATGACCCGCGCCGCGCCGTTGAGATCGCCCCGATAGGCGAAGATGTTGACCCCGGCGAGCAGATGCCCGACGACTGTGGGTGCGTCCAGGTTGCGCGCGAAATCCTGTGCCGTGAGGGAGTCGAGCGCCCCCGAGAGCTCCGTCGCGGCGCGCTTGGAGTCCCCCGAGGCGAACCGGATCCGCGCCTCGATGAACGGCGCCTCCGGGTTGGCGGGATCGGCCGCCCGGAAGCGCGCCGCCTCCGCGAGGGCCTCGTCATACTGCCCGGAGGCCAGCAGGGCGTCCACCATCGCGAGGTGTGCGCGGAGCGTGGCCGGCTGCGCCGTGCTCCAGGCCCGGGCCGATTCCAGCTCCGCGGCCCGGGCCCGCGCCACCGCTGGAGCCGCCGCCGCGCTGTCCAACCGCGGGCTGCCGTCGCGGTTCTGATTGCTGGCGAACGAATCGGGCGTCACCAGCAGGAGAAACGGCTGCGTGCGGCCGGCGTCCGACAACATCATCTGGACGTGTTCGTACGCGAGGGCGTAATCGGGCTCGAGCTCGAGGGCCCGGCGGAACGCGCGGAGCGACTGGGTCCGGTTCTTCGCCGGGGTACCGGCCGTATCATGGAACCACGCGTCGCCCAGCCCGTACCAGGCGTCGGCGTTCTGCGGGTCCTTGGCCAGCAACTGCTCGTAAATATTCCGCGCGGCGGCGTTCTGCCCCCGGAGGAACGTGCGGTAGGCGCCGATCATGGCGCGATCGTGCGCCGGCAATGACTGCGAGTAGAGCATCGCGCGGTCGATGGACTGCTGTCCCAGCGAGTCCTGGATGCCCACGATCCAGCCGCGGGTGAGCGCCAGCTTGAAGTACGCGAGGCCGAAGGTGGTGTCGATGCCGACCGCGCGCTCGAATTCCGCCTGCGCCCGGCCCAGATCCCACCGATTGAGCCGGTCCTCGCCGTTCAGGTAGGCGCGGTAGGCCTCGAGTGACGGAGTCGTCGCGCGGGCCAGACCGGTCTGCACCTCGCCCGGCGCTCCCGACAGATCGAGCAGTCGGGCCGCGAGCAGGTCGAAACTGGACCGCGCATCCTCACCGGCAGGCGCGTCCACCTCGGCCACGTCCACGCGTTTGCCGCTGGCCACGTCGAACACCCGCGCCGTCAGGTGCAGGGAATCTCCCAGCAGCGCGAAATCGCCGAGCACCACGGTCCAGACGCCGGCCTCCCGGGCCATCCGCCGCGCCATGTCGAGGCCGACATCGTCGCCTACGGTGAGATTGTGGCGGGCCAGCAGATCATGGACCCGCTCGTGTTCGACGACCCGGAGATCGTTCCACTGCGACATGTTGAGGCCCAGCATGTTGACGCTGCCGTCCCGCATCCACTCGACGTTCGGATCGTCCCGGAGGTTGTCGAAGGGGAGAATGAGGACGGAGTGCCGCGGATCGATGCCGTTCGGCGGCCCCGGCTCCCCCCGCAGCATGAAGAACCCTCCCGCCACCACGAGCAGCATCGCGGCCGCGATCGCGAACACGCCGCGGCGCGCCCGGTGGAATGGGGCCGGCACCGGCGTCGGCGTGCCGCCGAGGGCCGCGCGGAACTCGTCGCCGGTCTGGTAGCGGGCGTCGGGGGACTTCTCCAGCGCGCGCATGATCGCGTCGGCCAGGTCCGCCGGAGTTTCGGGCCGGACGCGGGCGAGAGGCTGGGGCCGCTCCGAGATGTGCTTCGAGACCACCACGCGACTCGGCCCCGCGAAGGGTGGGTGCCCCGCGATCATCTCGTACGCCACGACGCCCAGCGCATAGAGATCGCTGCGCGAATCGACTTCCTCGCCCGCCGCCTGCTCGGGGCTCATGTAGTTCGGCGTGCCCACCACCATCCCCTGCCCCGTCACCGAACCCGTCGTCTCCTGAACCAGCGCCCGCGCGATCCCGAAATCGGCGAGCAGCGCCCGCCCGGTGCCGGCCTCGATCAGGATGTTCTCCGGCTTGACGTCCCGGTGCACCAGGCCCGCGCGGCCGGCGGCCCCGAGTGCCCCGGCGATGTCGGCCGTGATCCGCCGCGCTTCCTCGGGAGGAATCCGCTGATCGCGGTTGAGCCGCTCCCGCACCGATTCCCCGGGCACCCGGTCCATGACGTAGTACAGCAGGTCGCTGACTTCGCCGGCCGCGTGCACGGTGACGATGTTCGGGTGCCGGAGCCGCGCGATCATGCGCGCCTCCGCCAGGAACCGCTGCGCGATGGCAGGATGGATGGCGAGTTCGGGATGGACCGCCTTCACAGCGACTTCGCGGTCCAGGGTGACATCACGGGCCAGGAACACCACGCCCATGCCGCCCCGGCCGAGTTCGGCCCCCAGTTCGTATTGGGGCCCGAGTGCAGCCTGGATGCGCGCGGCGAGGCCGGGTCCGGGGGAGGACGATGTATCGGTCACGCTGGGGCTCCGGAAGGGTCCTCCAAGATACATCTCGCCCCGCCGCTGCGCAGGAGTCTGTCGCATTGGATGCACCGGGTCGCCGATTGGTTGCCCCAAGTCCCGCAACGCCTTGCCAGTTGTTGAGTTCCGGTTGACTGGGGGCGGCTAACCTCGGCTCCGTCTCCACACTACGGAGCGGCACCGTGTCCGATTCAGCCGTCGCAACGTCGGGGGCTCCCTCCCCTGCCTCCGCAGTCGAGCCCCGGCCAACGATCGCGGCGGTGCTCCTCCCCGCCGAGCGCGCGCGCGTCGAGGCGGCGGGGCACGGCTGCTTCACGCTGGTGCATCGGGACTCGCTGCCGGACGCCGTGCGCGTGGTGCGCGAGCGGTCCGTGGACGCGGTCCTGGTTTCGGTGCATCGCTGCCCGCCCGAGCAGGTGCAGACCGTCGGTCGCCTCGTGCGGGAATTCCCCGGCATTCCCACCGTCGCGCTGGTCACCGCCCACGATGCATCGGCCAGCGAGACCCTGCTGCAGCTGGGCGCGAGCGGGCTCCGACAGGTGGTGGATGTCACGGCGCCCACCGGATGGCAGCGGCTCCGCCAGCTGGTCGGCACGCCGGCCACTCGCGGGGTAGCGCGCATCCAGGGTCCTGTGCTCACGCAGTTGGCCGGCTCGCCACCGGACACACGGCTCTTCTTCGAAGTGTTGATCCGGCTCGCGCCGGAGACCCCGACGGTGCGCGGACTCTGCCGCGCGCTGCGCGTCCGGCCGAGCACCCTGATGTCGCGCTTCGTGAGGGCTGGGCTCCCCAGTCCCAAGAGCTTTCTCGCCGCGGTCCGCCTGCTGCACGCAGCGCATCTCCTCGAGGCCAGCGGCCGGTCCATCGCCGACGTGGCCTATCGGCTGGAGTTCTCCTCGCCGCAGAGCTTCGGCCGCCACGTCCGGGCCATGCTCGGCATCACGTCGCTGGAATTCCGGCGGCGGTATCCGTTTCCGGTCGCGCTGGAGCGGTTCCTGGATCTGCTGATCGCCCCGTACCGGGACGTCTGGCCCGCCTTCCATCCCCTGGTCACAGGGAACTGGGACAGCGGACACTGTGTGGTGGGTCAGGCGGACCGGGGCAACCGGAAAGAGGAAAGAGAAAAGGACTGAGAGGAAAGGGGGGCGGAAAGTCAAAAGAGAAAAGCGGCCGCAGGTATGGAGCCACCTTCCTCTTGTCCCTTTCCACCCCTCTAGGTCCTGAGTCCTTTTCTCTTTCCTCTAGCCTCAGTCCTCAGTCCTCAGTCCTCAGTCCTCAGTCCTCAGTCCTAATTCCGTAGTAGTCGTAAGCGCAACAACTCCATATCCGGCGCCTTCCAACGCCTTCCGCCCGCCTTCTTCCCGGTCCACCACCGCCAGCACACCGAGCACTCGGCCACCGGCCTCCTCGATCGCTGCGATTGCGGTCCGAGCCGAGCCACCCGAGGTGATCACATCCTCGACGACCACCACGGCGTCCCCCGGATGGAAGTTGCCTTCCACGCGCCGCTTCGTGCCGTGCGCCTTCGCCTCCTTGCGCACGCTGAACGCGTCGCATTCAGGTGGGGCCTGCCGGCTGGCCACCGCCACGGCATACGCGACCGGGTCCGCGCCCATCGTGAGGCCGCCGATCCCCTTGGGTGCCCAACCCGCATTCCGGATCGCGGCCAGGCCGAGCCGGCCGATCAGGTCGAGTCCCTGGGCGGACATGGTCGTGGGGCGGGCATCGATGTAGTAGGTGGAACGCTGGCCGGAGGCGAGCACGAAGTCGCCGCGTCGGATGGATTTGTCGTGCAGCAGCCGCAGGAGGGCCGCGTGATCGCTCACGCGTCGTCCTTGCCGAAGAGCCCCGAGAGGAATCCCTTCTTTTTCGCGCCCTTCTCGCCCTCGGCCGCGGCGCAGAATCGGCTGACGAACGATTCTACCGTCCTCGCCCGCCTGGACAGATCGCGCTCGAGGCCGGCCATCACGGCGGCTTCCAGCTCGGCGGAGAACTTCATTCCGCGCACGGCCTGGTTGAGTGGCGTCGGGGCTTGGGTGAGAAGCTGCTGGAAGAGCTCGCGGGGAGACTTGCCGGTGAACGGCAGGGCACCCGTGAGGAGGTAGTAGGCGATCGTGGCCAGGCTGTAGACGTCCGCCTGCTCGCTGACCAGCTCACCCGAGAGCGCCTCGGGCGCGACGTACTGGAGGGTGCCGACGAAGAAGCCGGCGCGGGTGAGTCGCTCCTCGGGCGGCAATTCCGCGTCCCGGGCGATGCCGAAGTCGAGGAGCTTCGCGGTCTGCGTCGCGGGGTCGTACATGATGTTGGCGGGCTTGAGATCGCGGTGGATGATCCCCGCCTTGTGCGATGCGACCAGGGCGTCGCCCACCTGCTTCACGATCTTCGCCACGAGCGCCGGGGCCAGCGGTCCGGAGCGGGCTGCGAACAACTCCAGCGCCTCCCCGGGCGCCCATTCCAGCGCGAGATAGTAGTACCCGTTCTCCTCGCCGTAATCCCATGTGCGCACCACATTGGGGTGCACGACCCGCACGCCGAACTCGGCCTCGCGCAGGAAGCGCTTGATGGCCATCGGGTCCTGGCCGAGGCGTGGGCGCAGCACTTTGATAGCGGTGGCGCCCCGTACGGGGTGCTCCGCCTTGTACACCATCGCGGTGCCGCCTTCGCCCACGTGCTTGAGCAGGCGATAGCCCGCGACAGTGCGGCCGATGAGGTCGTCTGGCGTCATTAGGGGTAGCGGAAAGTACTCGCCGGTGAGAGGGGCAGCAAGCATCCTCGTCCTCTCATTCTCCCTGCTTGACGCTGGTTCGCAAGCGGCGGTAACCTTCGCCTGCGCCTGCCCGCCACGATTTCGTCTCTGTTCCGTTGGGGGGGCCGTGACCAGCCGCACTCTTCCCGCCGCACTCGCCGTCCTCGCCCTCACGGGATGCGGCCAGTGGCAGCGCACCGGCAGTGACCGGGCCCCGACCCCCGAGCAGACCCTTTCCAGCGTCCTCGACCTCACCACGGCTTACCGGCGCATGGGCCGGCTCGCGGCCGGCGGCGCGCTCCCGTTCGTCGGCACGGTCGCGTTCACCGCCGGCCCCGGGGACTCGGTCAAGGCAATCCTCGGCGTCTCGCTCGAGAACCGCGCCCTGATGTTCCAGAAGGACGGCGCAACGTACGTCGCGCGCTACCACATCGCGATGTCGCTCGCCCCGGTCGGAGCCCCGCCCGTGGAGCTGGGCCGGGACGAGGAGGTGCGGGTCACCGACTTCAAGGAAACGCTCCGGAGCGACGAGAGCATCCTGTTCCAGCAGGTGTTTCATCTCACGCCGGGCTCCTACCACGTCGCCGTGTCCATTCGCGATCGAACCAGCGGCACCACGACCCAGGCCGAGGGCGAATTCGTGGCGCCCGCCTTCGGGCCGGGCAGCGTCACGGCGCCGATCCTGGCCTACCAGGTCACCGGCCGCCGCGAGCGCTCCCAGGATCTCGAAGTCGTGTTGAGCCCGAGGGGCTCCGTCGCGTTCGGCGGCGACACGCTGCTCGCCCTGGTCGAGGGCTATGACTTTCCCCGGCCCACGACCGTGCCGGTCGAGGTGCTGGACGAGCAGGACAGCGTCGTGCACCGGGACTCGCTCCACTTCGAGGGCCAGAGCCCCGTCGAAGCGCGCGTCATCCGGCTCGCTCCCGAGACCCAGCCGCTCGGTGAACTCCGCCTCGCCGTGGGCACCGGGACCGGGCGCCGGGAAACCTCCGCGCTGGTCTCCTTCTCAACCCAGTGGATCATCACGAACTACGACGACATGCTGAACCTGCTCCGGTTCTTCGGGCATGACGACAAGCTCGCGGCGCTCCGCGACGCGCCGGACGAGGAGCGCCCCGCGCTCTGGCGGGAGTTCTACAAGGCCGTGGACCCGGTGCCGATCACGCCGGAAAACGAGGCGCTCGATCAGTACTTCGCCCGGGTGGCGGTCGCCAACCAGCGCTTTCGCGATGAGGGGATTCCGGGCTGGCGCACCGACCGGGGCGAGGTGTTCATCTCGCTCGGCGACCCCGACCAGATCATCGACGCAAGCAGCACCGCGCAAGGCCGCGTCATCCAGTGGGAATACATCCAGATGCGGCTCACGATTTATTTCTGGGATGAGAGCGGCTTCGGCCGCTTCCGCATGACCCCCGAATCCCGCAGCGAGTTCGATCGGGTGCTGGCGCGGGTGCGGAGACAGGCGCCGTAGCGGGGACTGAGGTGCGAGGACTGAGGACTGACAGAAAAATGCACTCAGTCCTCAGTCCTCAGTCCTCAGACCCCTGATCCTTCTTATGCCATCGCCTCGCTTGTTTCTTATTGACGGCTACGCGCTGATCTACCGCGCCTTCTTCGCGATGATCACGCGGCCGCTTCGCACCTCCAAGGGCGAGAACACGTCCGCGGCGTGGGGCGTGGCCAACTTCCTCTCCCGGCTGCTCGAGACCCATCGTCCGGACTACGTCGTGTGGGTGCACGACGCCGGCGATTCGTTCCGCACCGAGCGCTACGCCGACTACAAATCCACCCGCGAAAAGCTCGACGAGGAGCTGCAGGCCGATTTCGACACGGCCGTCGAGCGGATCGAGGAGCTCCTCGGCGCCTGGCGGGTGCCGCTGGTGGCGGTCCAGGGGTACGAGGCGGACGATGTGATCGGCACGCTCGCCGCCCAGGCGGCCGCGCGCGGCCTGCAGGCGGTCATCGTCTCCGGTGACAAGGACTTTTATCAGCTGATCGGCCCCCATGTCGCCCTGCTCAATCCGGGCCGCGGCGGCCCCGGTGCAGTCGACGAAGTCTGGGTCGACGAATCCAATGCGTCCGACCGGCTGGGCGTGCCGCCGCGGCAGGTCGTGGATTACCTCGCACTGGTCGGGGACAGCTCGGACAACGTGCCGGGCGTGAAGGGCATCGGCGACAAGGGCGCCCGCGAGCTGCTGGCCGCCTACCCCGACCTGGAAACCATCCTCTCGAACGCGGCGGACGTGAAGGCCAAGCGCGCCCGCGAGGCGCTGCTCGCCTACGCCGACAACGCGCGCCTCTCGAAAGAGCTCGTCACCATCCAGAAGAACGTGCCCGTCACCCTGGATCTCGAGCGCTTCGGCCGCCGGGAGCCGGATCGGGAGGCGCTGCTCCGGACGCTCGCGGCCCTGGAGTTCCACGCGCTGGCGAGGCGGCTGGGGCTGGAGGGCGGGGACGTGGGGAAGCGGGAACGCGGGGAAGAAGCGGTGGGGGAGACGAATGCGGATGCCGCTGCTCCTTCCCCGCTTCCCCGCGTCCCCGCCGCCGCCGGCGTCACGATCGTCGACAACGTGAGCGAGCTCCCGGCGCTGGCGGCCCACCTTCGTGCCGCGCCTCTCGTGGCGCTCGACACCGAAACCTCCTCGCTCGAGCCCCATGATGCGGAGCTGATCGGCCTGTCGCTCGCCGCGAGCCCGACCGAGGTCTGGTACCTGCCGTTCGGACACCGGCCGCGCGGCGGTGCGCTCGCGGCGCCGGACCCGGTGACGAACCTGCCCCCGATCACCGACCCGGCCTGCGCCCCGATCGCGGATCTCCTCCGCGACGCCGCGGTGCCGAAGGCCGGCCACAACATCAAGTACGACTGGCAGGTCCTGCGCCGCGCCGGCATCGAGCTGGGCGGTGTGCGGTACGACTCGATGCTCGCGAGCTTCGTGCTCGATCCCGGCCGCCGCTCCCACGCGATCGACGCACTCTGCCTCGAGCACCTGGGCCGGGTGATGCGGACCTACACCGACCTCGTGGGCAAGGGCAAGGCGCAGCTGCCGTTCGCCGAGGTCGCGGTCGCCGAGGCGGCCGCGTATTGCGGCGACGACAGCGCCACGGTGCTGGCGCTCGACCAGCTCTTCGCACCGCAGCTCGTCGAAATGGCGCTCGCGCCCCTGCTCGACGACGTCGAGATGCCGCTGGTCGAGGTGCTGGTGGACATGGAGTGGGCG
>DASTCF010000153.1:0-3343 GCA_035711365.1 Gemmatimonadales bacterium | reverse complement strand
GGGTATCCTGACGCACCTGAGAAGGGCGCGGGAATCCAGATCCCTGCTGAGCTGCCGCAGGGAGTGACTGTTTTTCACGCCGGAACCGTACGGAGCAGCGACGGCGTACTTCGTGCCAACGGCGGGCGAGTGCTGAGTGTGACGGCGGTCGCCTCAAGCTTCGCCGAGGCCCGGTCGCGGAGTCGCGCGGCAGCGGAGGCCATCAGATTCGAGGGGAAGGTGTTCCGCCGCGACATCGGGTGGCGGGAGGCAGAGCGGGTCGGCGAGTAGGGGCGAGCCGTGTCATTACCACACCGTCCCGTCGTCCCCTAGGGGTCCGCAACTCCGCAATGAGGTGGTGCATGCGAATCCCCCTGATCCTTCTCCTGGCTCCAGCGGTTCTCCTTGCCTGCAGCAACGACGGCACCACGGGCAGCAGCACTCCCGCTTCCGACATTCTGATCGTGATGGGCGCCCAGACCAAGGGAACGGGCGCCTTCTCCCCCAATCCGTTCACCTTGAGCCTGGCGGACGGCGGCGAAGTGAAATGGGGGAACAACGACAGGGGAAGTGGGGGCTACGGCTCAGGTGGGGGCGTAACCCACCGGATCGTGGCCGATGATGACTCGTTCGATTCCGGGAACATCGCGCCGGGTGGCATCTACACTCACACGTTCGATGCGCCGGGAACAGTTACTTACCATTGTTCGCTTCACCCGACCATGCATGGGACCATTCAGATCAATGACTAGGATCATGAAGGCACGAACGTGACCGTTCCGTCGAGCCACCGGGTCTCTGCAGGGTCTCACGATATCGGAGGTCACACAATGCGCATGCAATGGCTTTTCCTCGTCGCGCCGGCCGTTCTGCTGGCATGCGGCGACGACTCCAACTCCCCCAACACGCCGGACGCCGACGTGCTCATCGTGTCCGGCGCCGAAGGAAAAGGCGACAACGCCTATGATCCCAACCCCTTCACGGTCAGCATCGCGGCTGGCGGCGTCGTGAAGTGGGGCAATGACGACGGTATCACCCACACCGTCACAGCCGACGACGTGTCATTCATCTCAGGCAGCATCGGCTCGGGGAACACCTTCTCGCACACGTTCACGACCGAAGGAACTGTTACCTACCACTGCTCGATTCACCCGACGATGGTGGGGACGATTCAGGTGGATCCGTAGACGGGCGGATGGGCGGATGGGCAGCCGAGCCGTTCGACTGCTCTCCGTCCTCCGGCCCTCCGGTCTCGCAACTGCTCGGCCCCTTTCGCCTCACGCTCGGCCCGTCCGCCCATCCGCCCATCTGCTAGCTTTCGGCATGCCCGAACTCCCCGAAGTCGAAACCATCGTCCAGGATCTCCGACCGACGCTGCTCGGGCGGTCCATCGTTCGGGCCGAGCTGAGTCACGTGGATGTGCTCCGCGGCGTGTCGCGCCCCGCCCTGCTTCGCGGGCTCGCGGGCACGACGATCCGCGACATGCGCCGGCGGGCCAAGCACGCCGTCCTCGACCTCGGGGAGCGGCGCCTGGTGATCCAGCCGGGCATGACTGGGTCGCTGCTCGTGTACGACCGGCCACTTACGGAAGGCGAGGCGAAGTACGCCGTGCTGCGCGCGACGCTGGACGATGCCCGCCTGCTCGTCTATCGTGACGTGAGGCGGATCGGCACGCTGCTCTGGCTCGACGCCAAGGGGTGGGCGCGCTACGACGGCGCCATCGGTCCGGAGCCGCTGGACGGTGCGTTCACCGCGGAGGCGCTCCACCGGGCCGTCGGACGCACCCGGCAGGCGATCAAGAAGGGGCTCATGGATCAGCGGCTCCTCGCCGGCGTCGGTAACATCTATGCCAACGAGGCGCTCTTCGCCTCCCGCATCGACCCGTCACGGCCGGCCAATCGGCTGTCCGCGGCGGAATTCGAAGCGCTCCACCAGGCCCTCGTCCGGATCCTGCTGGCCGCCGTGGCGAGTCAGGGCACGACGCTCCGAGACTACCGCACCGGGACAGGCGATCGCGGCAATTTCCAGTTTGAGTTGCTGGCGTACGGACGCGAGGGACAACCGTGCGTCCGCTGCGGGACGCGCCTCGCCGGGACGCACGCCATCGACGCCCGGATCACCGTGTTCTGTCACCGCTGCCAGGTCTGATGCCGCATCTCGCCGCACTGCCGCTCCCTGCCACGGATCTCGACGCCCTGCGTGAGCGCGTGCGCCGGTTGGCCGAGAACCGGCCCGCAGTGTACCGGATGACGGACCCGGCGGGGCGAACGCTGTACATCGGGAAGGCGAAGCAGCTCCGCACCCGCCTGATGAGCTATTTCCGGGCCGAGTACCCGGAGGACAAGGGTGCCCGGATCCTGTTCGCGGCCGGGGAAATCCACTGGGAGTACGTGCACAGCGAATTCGCGGCCTGCCTGGGAGAGCTGCGACAGATCCGGAAGCAGCGCCCGCCGTTCAATGTCGCAATGAACCGCACCCGCCGCGCGGTGTTCGTGAAGGTGCTCGAGTCCCCCGCACCGAAGGTTTATCACGGCACCGCCGTCCTGCAGCACGACGGCCGGGTGTACGGGCCATTCCAGTCGCCGACCCGGGTCGCCGAAGCCGTTCGCGTCCTGAACGACCAACTCGGCCTCCGCGACTGCGAGAACCGAATGCCCATCGTCTTCGCCGGCCAGGGCGACCTGTTTGCGCGCGAGGCTCAGGCCGCGTGCCACCGCCACGAATTGGGACAGTGCACGGGCCCCTGCGCAGGCCTGGTGTCGGAAGCCGAGTACGGGCGACGGGTCGACACGGCCATCGCCTTCCTGGAAGGGCGCACCATCCAGCCGATTGACCGGCTCGTGGCCGCCATGCAGGCGGCCGCCGCGGAGGAATCGTTCGAGCGCGCCACCCGGCTCCGTGAGCGGTTCGAGCAGCTGGAGTGGCTCCTCGCGGCAACGGCCCGTGCGCGCGCCGCGGTGGAATGCCTCACGTTCGTGTATCGGGATCCTGGTGTCTTCGGGGACGATCGCGCGTATCTCGTCCGGCGGGGCACCGTTCGCGCCTGCTTCCCCTTCCCCACCACGCCCATCGAGCAGGTCGCCTTCGGGGCGGTCGTGAGGGAAGAGTTGGCGCGGGAGGAGCCCACTACAGGCCCGCTGCCCTCGGAAGCCATCGATGAAATCCTGCTGCTGATGTCCTGGTTTCGCGTGCACCCCGACGCCCTCCGGCGCACCACGCCGCTCGAGCAATGGGCCGCCTAGGCGCCCTCGGCGCCCTCGCACTCCTCCTCCCCGCCGCCCTCCCCGCGCAGGACGCCGCTACCCGCACGGCGCTGACCCGTTCCCGGGATTCCCTCGCCGCCGTGGTCGACACCGGGCGCCTG
>DASTCF010000152.1:0-12841 GCA_035711365.1 Gemmatimonadales bacterium | reverse complement strand
GCTGCCGGATGGCACCCTGCTCTTCGTCTCCAATCGCGATGGCGCGCGAGACCTCTACGCGGTGCGTCTCGGTCCATCGGGTGCTCCACGCGATCAGCCGGTGCGCCTCACGACCGGCCTCGGGGCGTACACGGTTTCGGTCTCCGCTGATGGCCGTACCGCCGCATACGAACGGTTCGTCGTCCGGCGCAACATTTACACGCTTCCGATCCCGCGCGCCGGCAGCGTGTCGTTGCGCATCGCGCGCCCGCTGACGACGGGGAACCAGACGATTGAGAATCCCGACCTCTCCGCCGACGGCAAGTGGCTTGTGTTCGACTCCAATCTTGAGGAAGGCAACCAGGACATTTTCGTCATGCCGGCCGCCGGTGGCGAGGCACGGCGTGTCACCCGGAATCCTGGCAACGACATGAGCCCCGACTTTTCACCCGATGGCCGGCAGATCACGTTTCATGCGATCCGCAACGTGATCCGGGACATCTACGTAATCAACGCCGACGGGTCTGGCGAGCAGCAGCTCACCCACAGCACGAACCACCTGTTCAATCCCGCGTTTTCACCCGATGGGCTCCACATCGCGTATGCCGACGCCGTATCGAATGTCTATCTACTGTCTCGCGACGGGCTCGATGCCCCGTGGCAGGCTCCGGCGCGATTGCCGATCGATACCGGCTATGCTCCGAGATGGTCGCCGGACGGAACCCGATTGGTGTACGACATTCGCGGGAGCGGGGATGGCATCGGAGTATTCCCCCTGGGTGGCGCCCCGCGCGTCGTGATCGCCGGGGGAACAGCGGGACTCCAAACCCTGAGGTGGCCCGAGTGGTCGGCGGACGGTCGGGCGATCTACTTCCGGGCCTTTGACCCCGATGGCGTTGAAGGGGTGTATGAAGTCGCCGCTGCGGGTGGCCCACCACGGCTGCTCGTTCGGTTCGACGAAGCGGCACGACCGGTGTTCGGCGGCGCGGTCCTGGCGGGTAACGGGATGTTCTATTTCCCGGTTGGAGAGGTGGAGAGCGACATCTACGTGATGGACCTGGTGCAGAAGTGACCGACCCAGCCGCCCGGCTCTCGGCCGCCCTCGCCGACCGCTACCGCATCGAGCGCGAGCTCGGCAGCGGCGGGATGGCGACGGTTTATCTGGCTGAGGATCTCAAGCACCATCGAAAAGTGGCGATGAAGGTGCTGCGGCCGGACCTGGCGTCGCTGATCGGGGCGGAGCGATTCCTCCGCGAAATTGAGACGACGGCACAACTGCACCACCCCCACGTGCTACCGCTCTACGACTCGGGCCAGGCTGGCGGCCTTCTCTACTACGTGATGCCGTACGTGGAGGGCGAGACCCTGCGGGACCGCCTGGAACGGGAGAAGCAGCTTCCCATCGAGGATGCGCTGCGGATCGCCCGGGAAGTCGCCGACGCTCTCAGCTACGCGCACAGTCGCGGCGTGATTCACCGCGATATCAAGCCTGCGAACATCCTGCTCGAATCGGGGCACGCCGTCGTCGCCGATTTCGGCATCGCCAAGGCGATCGACGACGCGGGCGGAAATACGCTGACACAGACCGGGATCGCGGTCGGCACGCCGCAGTACATGAGCCCGGAACAGGCCGCCGGGGAAAAGAATCTGGACGGCCGCAGCGATCTCTACGCGCTGGCGTGTGTGCTGTACGAGATGCTCGCCGGTCAGCCTCCGTTCACCGGCGCGACGGCCGCCAGTGTGGTGCACCAGCACATGACCGCCGAGGCGAGGCTGATCTCGCAGTTCCGGCCGGCGGTGCCTCCGGCCATCGCCGACGTGCTCACGCGTGCACTCGCCAAGAATCCGGCCGACCGATTCAGCCCGGCAGCCCACTTTGCGGCCGCGCTCACCTCAACCGCCGGTGCGCCTGCGCCCAGCAGGCGCGGGCCTTCGCGCCTTGGCCTCGGCATCGCCGCGGCGGCCATCCTGCTGGCTCTAACCGCCGTGATCGTGACGGTGCGGCGGCCGGCCAACGCCTCCCCCGTTACCATCGGCCGCACCCTGCAGGTCACCCGGGAGCCGGGGCTGGAAGTCGATCCAGCGCTGTCGCCAGACGGGACCTCCATCGCCTATGCCGCCGGCCCGACCAACGCGATGCAGATCTACGTGCGCCAGGTGAGTGGTGGGCGGCCAGTCGCGCTTACCAGGGACACGACCGACAACTTCCGCTGGCCCCGGTGGTCGCCGGATGGGGCGCAGATCGCGTATCAGGCCAACGATGGCATCTACGTCGTGCCGGCGTTGGGTGGCGCGCCGCGGCGACTGACTCGCGTCAACCCCGGCACCATGGCCGCCGGTCCCGGTTGGGGGACGCCGATTGAAGGGTTCGATTGGTCGCCGGATGGGGCACGGATCGCCTGGACACTGGGGTACAACGGCGAAGGAGTCACCGTGATGACGCTGGTGACCGGTGACACGGTGAATCTCCCGGCGCCGGTTGCACCGTTCTCCCCGGTCTGGTCGCCGGACGGGCGAACGATTGCGGTCGCTGCCGGAAACAACGTGTTCGTCTTCGGGACCGCATACTTCGGCAACGCGGCCAGCTCCGGAATCTGGCTGGTGCACCTCGACGGATCGCCCCCGACCCGGATCAGTGTCGACAGCTCGCTGAACGTGGCGCCCCAGTGGTCTCCCGGTGGCCGCGAGCTCTACTGGATTTCGAATCGCGACGGCACCCGCGACGTCTACCGGCAACGCATCACTGGCAGCGGAACTCCCGAGGGCACACCCCAGCGTGTCACGACCGGAACCGAGGCCCAGGGGATGAGTCTGAGCGCCCGGGGTGGCCGGATGGCCTATTCGCGGCTGAGCACCTGGTCGAGCATCTGGTCCATCCCGGTGCCCTCGCGCGGGCCCGTCTCGATCCGCGGCGCGACCCGGATCACCACGGGGAACGAGACCATCGAAGACGTGGATGTGTCGCCCGACGGCCGCTGGCTCGTGTTCGATTCTGACCGGAGCGGGAACTATGACGTATATGTCATGGCGGCGGCAGGCGGAGAAGCGCGCCAGCTCACGAATGATCCGGCCGGCGATTTCAGCGCGGACTGGTCAGCCGATGGCCGCCGGATCGTCTTCCACTCACTTCGCAACGGGAATCGGGACATTTTTTCGGTGGACGCCGACGGGACGAACCTGCGCCAGTGGACCACCGGGCCGGACGAAGACTTGGACGCGGATTGGGCCCCGGATGCAGAGACAATCGCGTTCGAGCGGCTTGGCGCGGCATCCAACGGGCACGGCCTGGTCACGTTACGGCTCGCCGATGGTGCGCACCCCACCGTGATCCCCATCTCCGTTGGTGATTTTGTCCACTGGGCTCCGTATGCGAAAATTATTTTGTATCACAGCCCCGACGGGCTCCGGCTCCGGTGGCTCGACACTGGTGCCGACTCTTTGATCGTCAGCAACGCGAGGGACGGTGCCGAGGCACTGTACCCGGCGTGGGCGCCGGACGGGAAGCAGATTTACTTCCTGGCGAGAGGCGCGGCGGGCTGGACGATTCGATCGGTATCTCCGGCGGACGGCTCGGGCAGGATCCTCGTGAACCTCGACGACCCGACTCACCAGCACATCAAGTACGGATTCGCGACAGATGGCAGGCTGTTCTACCTGACGATCGGCTCGCCCGAAAGCGACATTTTCGTCGCCGACCTGGAACGCCCCTGACCGATGCCGTTCGACGCCGGTCCGCCGCGCTCGCTGATTGCAAGCTCATCGAGCGGGAGCTCGGGCAGGGCGGCCTGACTGCGGTATGATTGGCGGAAGACCTGCGGCGCGGCTACTCCGAGACGGAGCAGGCAGTATGATCTTCCCCGCTAGCCCCCCTTCAGTATCCGTTCAAACCGCGGATTCCCGCGGAGCGAATTGAACGTAGGATCGAGGCCGAGCCAGGCGGGTGTCAGGTAGTATGGGCGCTTCTGCAGCGCCTCGATCGTATCCAGGGCCTTTTCCGGCTCTCCGACCACAAGGTAGGTGCGGATGAGGAGGAGCATGTCATAGCTCACGACCTGCATCCCTGTCTTCTCAATCACGACGGCGCGCTCACCCAGGGCAACCGCCTCGGCCTTCCGCCCGAGGTACGCCAGCATCAGGGCATAGAGCGCGCGCGACTGGCCATCGGCGGGATCGGAAGCCGCCACCTGTGCCGCCGTTGGCGCCAGCGCCGAATCGGCATAGGCGCGGGCGAGTACCACATTGCCTTGCTGCCAGTAGGCCGTTGCCAGCGATTGCCCCCACCACCCCCGGCTGTTGTCGAAGGCGGCGGGAGTCAACCGAAAGAGGAGGTTCCGCTCGGCGTCATCCAGCGCCCACGACATTTCGAAATAGCCGGCGAAGATCGCGGCGATTGTCGTCGCGGGGATACCGCGCTTGATGCCGGAGCGGACGACCGCCTGCGCAGCATTCAGGTCTCCCATGGCGAGATGGATCATCGCCTGATTCTGCAGAGGATCGGCGTTCAGCGGCTCCAGCGCTATCGCCACTTCTCCCGCCTCGAGCGCGTCGGCGAATCGATGCTGTTCGAGATACACGAACTGAAGTGACGTAAGCCTGGCGACGGAGCGCGGGTCGAGTTCGCGGGCGCGCTCGAGCTTGGTCGCGGCGGCGTCGAGCTGCCCGTTCGCGCGATCCATCGAGGCGGCCCCCGCGAGCACATCGGCGTCGTTTGGGGCCAATTGGATGGCCCGATCCATGGCGGCCGAGGCCCTGTTCACATCGGTTGCCACCGAGGCATAGTAGAATGCGGCCGCGACATATCCGGCAGCGGAGTTCGGGTTGAGCGCGATGGCGCGCTCCATGGCCACCAGAGCCCGCGCCTGAGCCACCGGGTCCCGGGTGCCGTTGACATATACCCGGCCCAAGGAATTGGCGAGCGCCGCCCACGCGTCTACGAACGCCGAGTCGAGCGCCACCGCCTGTTCGAAATAGGCGGCGGCCAGCCGCATCGACCCTGCGTCGGTGGCGGTGACCGCCTTGCCCTTCAGGTAGAGATCATAGGCCGCCACGTTCGTCGTCGGGCGCCCGGCGAGTTGTTGCACGTCCTGGGTGCCCAATCGTGCGCCGAGCGCGCTCGCCACTCGCGTGGCAATCTGGGATTGGACCTCGAAGATATTGGTCACCTCGGTATCGAAGCTCTGCGACCACGTCGTTGCCCCGGTGTGACCGTCCACCAGCTCGGGCGCCACCTGCACCCGCCGGGTGCCCCCTGCCGGCCCCGCCCACCGCACCTTGCCAACCAGCAGATAATCAGCGCCCAGTTCCCTGGCGATCTCCTGCGGCGTCTTGGTGGAGCTGCGGTACTGGTTGGCGCTCCCGGAGGCAAGCACGGTGAGTCCGGTGACCTGCGCCAATTTCCCGCGGATCTCATCGGAGATGCCGTCCGCGAAGTATGCGTCGTCGGTGGCACCCTGGTTCTCGAACGGGATGATGGCCAGGTGATTCCCGCCGGCGCGCACCGCGCTCCCGCCCGGCCCCTGCAGCGTCAGCGCGGTCGCGACTCCGGCCCAGAGGAGCAATGACAGCACCCCACCGAGGGCCGCGTTGCGCCACGTGAAGAGACGCTGGAACCCCGGCGTAGCGCCGCCGGCACGACGGCGCGCCTCCAGGCGTCCGGTCAGCACGAGCACCCCGGCACCGATGGCCAACAATCCGATGGCCAGGCCAAGAGTCCAGCGCGGCAGGTTCCACTGGCGGACGAGCGCCGAGACCAGCGCCAGCATGGCCACACAACCGAGCGCGAAGAATCCCCACACCTGCAGCGGGGTCGGACCTGTCAAAATCGCGGCGGCCGAACCACTCCGGACTCCTTCGAGCACGCGGTCCAGCGCACCGACCATCTCCTGGGCGTTCGCGAAGCGATCCGCGGGATCCTTCGCGAGTGCCTTCATGACCACGCTGTTCACCGCGGGGTCGAGTCCCTCGCGGGAGGCGGTGAGCGAACGGGGCCGTTCGGTCAGGCTCCGGGTGACGATGGCCCGCGCCGTCGGCCCGGTGAAGGGCGGCTCCCCGGCCATCATCTCATACATGACGGCGCCGAGGGCGTAGATGTCGGCCCGGCCGTCCACTTCGCGCTCGCCGGTGGCCTGCTCCGGCGCCATGTACTGCGGCGTGCCGACGGCAAGGCCCGTCTGGGTCAGCGCCTCGCCGTCTCCGCCCAGTGCCCGCGCGATGCCGAAGTCCGCAACCAGCGCGTGCCCCGACTGCAGGAGGATGTTGCCCGGCTTGATGTCGCGGTGGACGATGCCGCGCGCGTGGGCGTAGGCCAGCGCATCGGCGACCTCGCGCGCGAGCCGGAGCGCAGCCTCAACCCGCATCCGGCCGTCCTTTTCCCTCCGCTCCTTCAGCGTCTCTCCCTCGACGTACGGCATGACGTAGTACAGGAGGCCGTCGGCCTCACCGGAGTCGTACATCGGCAGGATATGGGGATGGCTCAATTGCGCCGCGACCTGCACTTCCCGGAGAAACCGATCGGCGCCGAGGGTGGCGGCCAGCTCCGGCCGCATCACCTTGACGGCCACCTTCCGGTGATGCTTCTGGTCCTGTGCGAGATAAACGGTAGCCATGCCGCCCTCGCCCAGTACCCGCTCGACCTGGTACCGGCCGGCCAGCGCTTTCCTGACCTGCGCCACCTCGACCACCCCGGTGACGGCCGTGCGCGGAGGCACGCCCGGATCGGTCGGCGTGGCTACCCCGCAGCGCAGGCAGAATTGCGCCTCGTCGGGTAATGGTGTGTGGCATGCGGGACAGGCGCGAGCGGCGGTGGTCATCGGAGCTAATTGCCCTTCACTATTCGTTCAAACCGCGGATTCCCCTTGAGCGACCGGTATGTCGGGTCGATGCGGAGCCAGGCGGGTGTGAGGACGTACGGCCGTTGCAGCAGCGCCTCGATCTGGTCCATCGCCAACTCGGGTTCCCCAACGGCCAGGTAGGTCCGGATCAGCAGCAACATGTCGTAGTTCTCGTTGGGGACGCCAGCGGTCTCGATCGCAACCGCCTGTTTCCCTTCCGCCATGGCTTCAGATTTCCGACCAACATAGGCCAGCATGAGGGCGTGAAGCGCGTGCCCTTGCCCATCCGTGGGGGAAGCGGCCACCTGGACGCTGGTTGCCGGAAGCGCAGAATCCGCATATGCCCGTGCCGCCTCCAGGTTTCCCTGCTGCCAGTGGGCGATGGCCAGTGCCTGGCCCCACCAGGCGCGGTCGTTGTCGAAGGCAGCCGGGGTCAGCCGGAACAGGAGCTGCCGTTCGGCGTCCTCGAGCGCCCAGGACACCTCCTGGTACCCCCCGAAGAAGGCGGCCACCGCAGGCGCTGGATTGCCCCGGTCGATGGCCGAGCGGATCACGGCTCGTGCGCCAATCAAGTCGCCCTGCGCGAGATATCCCATCGCCTGCCACTCGACGATGTTGACGTCTCCCGGCACGAGCGCCATGGCGGCCTGACCGAGATCATGCGACTCGGGGAAGCGCCGCTGGAAGAGGTAGAGCTGTTGCAGCGCCATGAGAGTCGGCGCCGAACGCGGGTCAATTTCCCGGGCACGCTCGAGCTTGAGGACGGCTGATTCGATGTGGCCTTCCCGGGAGTCCACGCTGGCGGCGATGGCAAGGATGTCGGCGTCATTCGGTGCAACCCGCAGCGCGCGTTCGATCGCCGCCGAGGCCTTAGCCGCGTCGGGCGCGACCGTGCCATAATAGCGGGCCGCCGCCGCATAGCCCGCGGGTCCGTTGGGATCGAGCGCAATCGCCCGTTCCATCGCCTCACGGGAACGCGCTGCAACAACCGGGTCGCGGCTGCCGTTGGTGTACACCGTGCCGAGCGCCCGGGAGAGCTCCGCCCACGCGTCCACAAAGGTGGAGTCGAGTGCCACCGCCTGTTCGAAGTAGCTGGCGGAGAGTCGCTTTGTGCCGGCGTCCACGCTGGTAAGCGCCTTGCCCTTGAGGTACAGGTCGTAGGCCGCCACGTTGGCCGTCGGGCGCTCGGCAAGCTGCCGTTCTTCCTGGGAACCCAGCTGCGCGCCGAGCGCGCTCGCCACCCGCGTGGCGATCTGCGATTGCACCTCGAACACGTCGGTCACGTCGGTGTCGAAGCTCTGCTGCCAGGTGGTGGACCCGGTGCGGCCGTCGACCAGCTCGGGCACCACCTGCACCCGCCGGGTGCCACCGACCGGGCCGGCCCATCGGACCTTCCCGATGAGGAGGTAGTCGGCCCCCAGCTCCTTCGCGATCTCCTGCGGCGTCTTGGTGGAGGCGCGGTACTGACTGGCACTGCTCGAGGCGATGACGGTGATGCCGTTGACTCGTGCCAGCTTGCCCCGGACCTCGTCGCCGATGCCGTCGGCAAAGTAGGCGTCCTCTGCGGTGCCTTGGTTCTCGAAGGGGAGGATGGCCAGGTGATTCCCGCCGGTCCGGGCCGCTCCGGCGCGGGGCCCCGAAAAGGCCAGCGCCGTCGCCACCCCGGACCACAGCAGCAGCGATAGCACGCCGCCCAGGGCCGCGAATCGCCAGGTGAACAACCGGCCGAATCCCGGCGTAGCGCCCCCCGAGCGCCGGAGCGTCTCCATGCGGCGCGTAAGCACCAGCACCCCGGCCCCGATCGCCAGGAGAAGGACGGCGAGGCCGAGGGTCCAGCGCGGCAGGCTCCACTGGCGGACCAGCGCCGAGACCAGCGCCAGCATGCCCACGCACCCGAGGGCGAAGAGCCCCCAGACCTGCGTCGGGGTCGGGCCCGCGGGCACCGCATATTCATTCGTGCCGCTGTGCACCCCCTCCAGCGAGCGCTCCAGCGCTCCGACCATCTCCTGCGCGCTCGGATAGCGATCGGCGGGGCTCTTCGCCAGCGCCCTCATCACCGCGCTCTCGACGGAAGCTGGAAGGCCCACGCGCGATACGGTGAGCGAGCGTGGTTTCTCGGTCAGGCTGCGGGTGATGATGGATCGCGCCGTGGGGCCGGTGAAGGGCGGCTCCCCCGCCACCATCTCGTACATCACCGCACCGAGTGCATAGATGTCCGCCCTGCCATCCACCTCGCGCTCGCCGGTGGCCTGTTCCGGCGCCATGTATTGCGGCGTGCCGACCGCGAGGCCGGTCTTGGTGAGCGCCTCGCCTTCCGCGCCCAGCGCCCGGGCGATGCCGAAGTCCGCGACCAGGGCGTGCCCCGACTGCAGCAGGATGTTGCCCGGCTTGATGTCGCGATGGATGATGCCGCGCGCATGGGCGTAGGCCAGCGCTTCCGCCACCTCGCGTCCCAGGCGCACCGCGTCGACTACGGACAGCTGCCCTTCCTGCGCCAGCCGTTCCTTGAGGGTCTGTCCCTCCACATACGGCATGACGTAATACAGGATCCCATCGGCCTCGCCCGAGTCGTGCATCGGAAGGATGTGCGGATGGCTGAGCTGCGCGGCGAGCTGCACCTCGCGCAGGAAGCGATCCGCGCCGAGCGTGGCCGCGAGCTCCGGCCGCATCACCTTGACGGCCACCTTCCGGTTGTGCTTCTGGTCATGTGCCAGATACACGGTGGCCATGCCGCCTTCGCCCAGCACCCGCTCCACCTGGTACTGGCCGGCCAGCGCCTTCTTCACCTGGGCCACCTCGACCAGGCCTGTCACGGCCGTGCGCGGGGGCACCCCGGGATCGGTGGGAGTGGGCACGCCGCAGCGGAGGCAGAATTGGGCCTCTTCGGGCAATGGTGTATGGCATGCGGGACAGGCACGGGCAGCGGTGGTCATCAGTGCTCGGTGGCGAGACGCGGGCTACTTTTCGTGGGGGAGGATTCCGAAAGAACGCCTCAATTGGAGACGCGCGCAAGATGCGACCGGAATACCTGCATCCCGGCCCGGCATGCGAACCGACTCGATTCCTGAAGGCTCGTCGAACTAGCCTCCCTGCCCTGTGGCCCGTATACTTGGCTCGTCGGCTCGTCCCCCCAATCCAAGGCTACTGTGACCGAACCGTCGGCCCGGCTGACCGCGGCCCTCGCGGACCGCTATACCATCGAGCGTGAGCTGGGCCAGGGCGGCATGGCGACCGTGTACCTGGCGCAGGACGTGCGCCACGACCGGCGGGTCGCCGTGAAGGTGCTTCGGCCCGAGCTTGCCGCCGTGATCGGGGCCGACCGGTTTCTTTCGGAAATCAAGACCACCGCCAACCTGCAGCATCCACACATCCTCCCGCTCTTCGACAGCGGCGAGGCCGACGGCTTCCTCTTCTACGTCATGCCGTACGTCGAGGGCGAGACGGTCCGGGACCGGATCAAGCGCGAGAAGCAGCTTCCAGTAGCCGACGCCGTGCGGATCGCCACCGAGGTGGCGGGTGCGCTCGACTACGCCCACCGCCACAACGTCATTCACCGCGACATCAAGCCCGAGAACATCCTGCTCCATGATGGGCGTGCGCTCGTTGCCGATTTCGGCATCGCGCTCGCCGCCAGCAAGGCCGGCGGCACCCGGATGACCGAGACCGGGATGAGCCTGGGCACCCCGCACTACATGAGCCCCGAGCAGGCCATGGGCGAGCGGGAGATCACAGCCCGCTCGGACGTCTATGCTCTGGGGTGTGTGCTCTACGAGATGCTCACCGGCGACCCGCCGTTCACCGGGAGCACCGCCCAGGCCATCGTGGCGCGTGTGGTCACCGAAACCCCGCGGCCGATGGCGCCCCAGCGGCACACCATCCCGCCGCACGTCGAGGCGGCGGTGCTCACCGCCCTCGAGAAACTCCCGGCCGACCGGTTCGCCACCGCCGCAGAGTTCGCCGAGGCACTGACTGATACGGGGTACGTCCCGAGGACGACGGTGGCGAGCGCCGTCCCGGGCGGCATTGCTGCCACGTACAGTCGCAGCCGGAAGGCGGTCGGTGTGCTGACGGCAGCGGTCGTGCTGCTTGCCGCGCTGGCCGTCTGGGGGTGGTCGCGATCGGCGCCGCCCCAGCCGGTCCGCCGCTTCAGCATGGGGCTCCCACCCGATCAGGCGATGCGACAGGGGGTGCTTGGGGTCAACCTCGCCTTCTCCCCCGACGGGCGCCGCATGGTGTACGTCGGACCCGGGGAGGGCGGCGATCAGCTCTGGGTGCGCGAGCGTGACCGGCTGGATGCCACGCCGCTCATCGGAACCGTCGGCGCTCACAGCCCTTACTTCTCCCCGGATGGGGACCGGATCGCCTTCTCCTCGACGCTCGATGTCCAGTTGAAGGTCGTCCCCGTAACCGGCGGACCGCCGATCACACTGGCGTCGCCCGGCATCGGATCGGGCGGCGGTGGAGCGTGGGGCGCCGACGGATGGATCTACTTCGACACGCCCGGGGGACTCAGTCGCATTCAGGCGGATGGCGGCAGCCCCGAGCTCCTCATTCCATTCGACTCAGTCGCCCGAGAGGTCGGCCATGCCTGGCCCGATGCGCTCCCGAACGGGAAGGGACTGGTCTACCGCTCCCGCCGGAATTTGGACCCGTCCGACTTCGACATCGTCGCGTTCGACCTGCGGACGCGTGAGCGGCATGTCCTCGTCAAGGGGCTGCTCGCGCGGTACGTGGCTCCGGGATACCTCGTGTTTATTCGCGCGGATGGAGCGGTGCTCGCGGCGCCGTTCGATCAGGATCGGTTGAAGCTCACCGGGGCCGCGGTGCCCCTCTTCGAAGGGGTCATGACGAAACCGTTCGGTTCCGCCGACTTCGCAATCTCGAAGGGTGGAACGCTGGCCTACGTCCCCGGGCTGGCCTCGACCGGCGGCGGAGTCGCGGAGTTGGTCACTGTCACCCGGCAGGGTGGTATAGCGCCGCTCGACCCGCCGGTCACCTATAATCCCTCGGGGAACCCTGCGCTCAGCCTGTCGCCGGATGGGAGAGCTGTGGCGCTCGACATCGTCGGGGCGGCGTCTCCCGACATCTGGGTCAAGCAACTACCGTCCGGGCCCCTCTCCCGGCTCACATTCGACACGCGTACCGCGTACCGCCCCCGATGGACCTCCGACGGGCGGTCGGTTGTGTATATCGCGTCGCCGGATACAACCCTGCCCTCGGTGTGGATCAAGAAGGCGGATGGCAGCACGCCGGCCGAGCGGGTTTGGCAAGTGCCCGGCCGGGCCATCGTCGAGGCTGCGTTCTCCAATGACGGCCAGTGGCTCGTCTATCGTGTGGCCGAGGCCGGCGGCAACGGGGATCTCTACGCCGTGCGTCCTGGGCGCGACACCGCTCCCACGCCGCTGCTGACGAGCCGATTCAGCGAGACCGGCGGGGCCCTCTCGCCCGATGGGAAGTGGCTGGCATATACCTCGAATGAATCGGGCCGTAACGAGATCTTTGTTCGCCCATTCCCGAACACGGCAGCCGGCCGCTGGCAGGTCTCCACCACAGGCGGCGCCGTCGCGCGGTGGGCGCACAGCGGCCGCGAGCTCTACTACGAGGCCCCGTCCGGTGACATGATGGCGGTGCCGGTGACGTCGGGGCCGACCTTCAACCCTGCAGCGCCCCGGCGGCTCTTCTCCTTCGGCGTGGGCCTCGTCAACTCTACTATCGTTCCGCTGTATGATCTCACGCCGAACGACCAGCAATTCGTCATGGTCCGTCTCGCCGAGGTCAACCAGGCGCCGGGGGCCGGCCAGTTGGTGGTGGTGGACAACTGGTTCGAGGAACTTGGGCGGAAGATGAAACCGGAACGGAAATGACCTGCCCCCTCCCCCGGGGAGGAAGACCGAGTAAATCTGAGGAGGACCGTTTCTCCGCTTCACATTGGAGGTTCTCATGCGAATCACTTCCCTGATGGTCGTACTCCTGTCCCTTCCCTCGACGGTCGTGGCGCAGGACTGGCTCGACAAGGTTCTCACCGGCGCCAT
>DASTCF010000151.1:0-22912 GCA_035711365.1 Gemmatimonadales bacterium | reverse complement strand
GCTCGCACTGTCGCAAATGGGCCACGTGCTCGCGATCCGGTCGGAGCGTGAATCCCTGTTCGGCATGGGAATCACATCAAATCCCTGGCTGCTCGCGGCCGTCGCGCTGACCGTGGTGCTGCAACTCGGCACCATCTACCTGCCAGGGGCCACAAGGGTGTTCAAGACGCAGCCACTGAGCGCGCCGGAACTGCTGATCTGCCTGGCGCTCTCCGCCGTCGTCTTCCTTGCCGTCGAGGCCGAGAAATGGCTCATCCGCCGGCGGGTGTTGTACCGAGCTCCCGCGGTTACCGGACCGCCTTCACGGCCGGAGCCCGTGTGAATAAGGACTTGACGCGCAGCGGAGCGAGCACGGCCGCAGCCGGTATTTCTCAATTCTACTTCAGTCTCTCGAGAACCCGTTCCGCGAACGGGACGGGCCGGACCCCCTCGTGACACCCTGAATAAGCATCTTGTGGCGCGAATATCATCGCGCTTTCTTAGGTTGGGTCTTGATCCCGCTTAGCCCGGAACATTTCCAACTCTCCCGTTTCGGCGACGTCGGCGTGTCGCCGGGCACCTGATGGGGGACTACGCCCTGATATCCCAAGTTTCTTGCAGCATGCTGGCCGCGGTCCTGCTCCTCCTCGCCGGAAATGCGCACGGCCAGGAGAGTAAGCGACCCCGCGCGCCGGGCGCTCCCCCACCGGTAGACGCCACCGGCGACTCGGCCCGGGTCACGATTCCCGGTTTCCCGCTCGGCGAATCGCCCCTCGCGCTGACGGGCGATGTGCGACCCGGCATGTTTGTCTCCGCCGTCGGCCGGCGCGCCATCGCCATGGGCACCGAGGACGGCCGCTTCGAGCTCTGGTCCTGGCCGATCAAGTGGCTGCATGACCTGGAGCTCTATTTCCGGGTGCCCAAGTACGTCGAGCCGATCCCGGGCCATGCCCTTGCCCGCACGATGGTCGAGCGCCCCGAGGGCGTGACAATCGAGTATGCGTACGAGCAGTTCACCGTGCGGCAGCACGTGTTCGTGCCGCTCGACCAGCCTGCGGTGGTCATGCTCCTCGAAGTGGACGCGGTCCGGCCGCTGGATATCATCGCGCGCTGGACCCCCGACATTCACTTCGCGTGGCCGGCGGGGCTCGGCGGTCAGTACCTCATCTGGGAGGCGAATGCCCAGGCGTTTCTGTTCTCGGAAGGCAAGGGAAAGACGAACGCATTTCTGGGCTCACCCGCGGTGACCCGGGCGTCCGACGTCCCGGCCCACATGCTGGCCGCCGAGCGTCCCGAACTGGTGCTCGCGGTCGGCGGTGAAGGGGAGCGGTACACCGTCCCGAACCTGGGCGAGCCGCCGGGCCACAACATCAACTTGCACGTGGCGTACATCCCGGTGGTGCTCGCGGGAGGGGACATGCCGCGCGACTCCGCCCTGGCCCTGTATCGCCGGCTGATCGCGCCCGGAGCCGCCGAGCGCGAATGGCGCCGCCGTGTGGCCCATGCGGACAGCATGCAGCGGACTCAGCTCGTGCTTCGCAGTCCCGACTCCTTGCTCAACCGCGCGGTCGAATACGCCAAAGTCAACCTCGACGAGAGCCTGGTCTGTAACCCCGACCTGGGGTGCGGACTGGTGGCGGGGTATGGCCTGTCCGGCGGCGCCTCGGACCGGCCGGGGTTCGGCTGGTTCTTCGGTGGGGACGCCGCGATCAACTCGCTGGCCATGACCGGTGCCGGACAGCGCGACCTCGTTCGTCAGGGCGCGCTCAGATTCTTCGCCACCTATCAGCGGGCCGATGGAAAGATCACCCACGAGATCTCCCAGGCGGCCGGCAAGATCCCATGGTTCACGGACTACCCGTACGCCTTCTATCACGGTGACACGACGCCCTTCTGGATCCTCGCGTTCGGCGAATACTGGCGGCAGACCGCCGACACCACACTGCTCCGTGAGCTCTGGCCCAACCTGCGCAAGGCGTACGACTGGTCTCGCCGCACCGATACCGACGGTGACGGCCTGATGGAGAATCCCGCCGCCGGGGCGGGCGCGCTCGAAGTAGGCGATCTCCAGATCGGCATTCTGTCCGATGTGTACCTGAGCGGCGTGTGGGTGTCGGCGCTGGATCGTTTCGCGCGCATGGCACACGTGACGGGGCAGGAGCCCCTGGCTGACAGTGCGCGAGCCCTCCGTGCCCGGGCGCTCCGGACGATGGAGACCCGGCTCTGGATGCCCGTGCAGAAGCAATACGCCTTCGCGCTGCTCAAGGATGGCACGGTCAACCCAAACCTGACCGCCTGGCCTGCCACGGCGATGTCGTTCGACGTCTTCGACCAGGCCCATGGCGCCGACATGGCCGCGCGCCTGGCGTCGAGCGAGATCATGACGGACTGGGGCGCCCGGCCGCTGGCGGCCACGAGCGCGCTCTTCGACCCGTTGCACTACAACAACGGCGCCGTTTGGCCCTTCGTGACCGGATGGGTCGCGCTGGCGCAGTATCGTTATCACAACGCGGCGGCCGGCAAGTTCGCGCTGGAGGCCATTGCCCGGACCGGATTCGACGAAGCGCGCGGAAGAAACCCCGAGGTGCTCTCGGGCCGGCTCTACAAACCGCTTGACACTGCCGTGCCGCAGCAGTTCTTCGCGACCTCCATGGTGCTGACACCGCTGATCCGCGGTCTCCTCGGCATCGAGGTGGACGCCCCGGCGCGCCGGTTGACCCTCGCGCCGCACTTGCCCCCGGAATGGGATTCCGTGGCGGTCGAGAACATTCCGTTCGGTGAGGGAACTCTTGCGCTTCGCCTGACCCGAAGCGGCACCAACCTTCGCGCCGAGCTATGGCAGCACGGCACCAGCGCACCCATTGACGTGGTGTTCACACCGGCGCTTCCGCTCGGTGCGACGACCGCGGCGGAGAAGACCCAGACGCCGGGAGATGTTCACGCCACGGTGCGCGGCGTGCTGCGCGACAGCGTCGCGCTGGATGTGCTCTACAACGGTGGCTGGAGCATCGTCCCGCCGGAGCGCCGGCCGGCCATCGGCGACCGATCGGCCGCGCCACGGGTGCTGAGCGAACGGATGGTCAAGGGGGCGTACACCGTCGCCCTCGAGGGGCGGGCCGGACGTACTTATGGATTTCGGATCCGTGAAGCGGATCACTGGCGCGACGTTGAAGTCAGCTTCCCGGCCGGCGGAGCCAACGCAGACGGCTACACCACGACGAGCCTGTCGCTCCGCTCCTCCTCGACTGACACGAGCCGAATCTCGAAAGCCCCCTTCGGTCACCTGGCCGACGGCACCCCGGTCGACGGCTACTCCATTCGCAATGCCCGCGGCACGTCGCTGCACGTGATCACCTACGGTGCCATCATCACTTCGCTCCGCACAGCGGATCGCCGGGGCCGGTTCGACGACATCGTCCTGGGCTTTGACGATCTCAGTCAATACCTGAAGGACCCGCCCTACTTCGGGGCCGTTGTGGGCCGCTACGCGAATCGGATTGCGAAGGGGCGCTTCACGTTGAACGGCCGAACCTTCCAGCTGCCGGTGAACAACGGGCCAAATTCCCTGCACGGCGGGACCCGGGGACTCGACAAGGTCGTCTGGAGCGCGAAGCGGTTCGAGAACGATACGGCGGCCGGGGTCGTGCTCACCCATGTGGCCCCCGACGGCGACATGGGATATCCCGGGCGGCTGGACGTGCGGGTCACCTACACACTGACCGACAACGACGAACTGATCGTGGACTACCTGGCCACGACCACCAAGGCGACGCCGGTGAATCTGTCACAGCACAGCTACTTCAATCTCGCCGGCGGCGCACAGCGGGACATCCTGGGCCATGTGCTGCAACTCGATGCCAGCCGCTACACCCCGGTTGACTCGACCCTGATCCCCACCGGGGAGATCGCGCCCGTGGCCGGTACCCCTTTCGACTTCCGGACACCCACCGCGATCGGGGCACGTATCGGCCAGTCCGATGAGCAACTGCGGTTTGGCCGCGGTTATGATCACAACTTCGTCCTCGACCAGCGGGGTCCGGGAGTTCAGCATGTCGCGCGGGTGGTGGAGCCGACGACGGGCCGGACCCTGGACGTCTCCAGCGATCAGCCGGGGGTCCAGTTCTACTCGGGGAATTTCCTGGACGGAACCATCCACGGGAAAGCCGGGCGGGTCTACGGGCACCGATACGGGTTCTGCCTCGAGACGCAGCATTTCCCCGACTCACCGAACCAGCCGGGATTCCCCTCGACCATCCTGCGACCCGGTGAGCGGTATGCGTCCCGAACTGTGTTTCGGTTCGGGGCGACGCAGTAGTTAGCGGATGATCAGCTCGGTGACGCCGCTGAACGCCGGCAGCGCATGCTCAAACAGGACCCGGACTCTGGAGGTCTCGACTGGCGCGATTGCGACCACGTTGCGGGCCGAGGCGAGCGGTCGTTCGGGCACCCGCGAGCGAACCAGCGCGTTCCGCCATGCGTCCCCATCCCAGATCTGCACGAAATACTCGCGCGGCGCCTTGATCCCCCCGTCGTCCCCGAAGAGATAGAGCTCGATGATGTGCACATTCCTTGGACCGCCGAAGTCGATCTCCACCCAATCCCGGGCATCCGGTGATCCATAAGCTGTCCAGCGGTTCCGCGAGTACCTGGTAAACACCACCTGCATGTCGTTCACCTGCTCGACGCGATCGGATTCTGACGTGAACGACGCCGAAGCCCGGGGATACCCGGTGCCTCCGGCGTTGTAAGCGAGATCAGGAGGCGCCGCAGTCGGCCGGGTCAGGGGCAACGTGGCGGCCCCCCAAACCTCCAGTTCTGACAACCCCACCGGTGCGCCATCCCCCGGCACCAGAATAACCCGGATGCGCGCAGTGGAGACCGGTGGGAAGGACACTCGGTTCGCCCGCCGTCCGGCGGGACGGGCCGGGTCACGCCGCTGGGATGGGACGCTTACCCACTGGTCGCGCCGCCACAGCTGCACGTCGTAGCGGGCGGGAGCGCGAACCTTGCCCGACCTCCCATCGTCCACCACATACAGCACGATTCCCTGGATGGTCCGCGCCGTCCCAAAGTCCACTGTCACGGTGTCTTGCCTGTTGGGAGTGCCGATGGTGGTCCATCGATTGGGCGGCGCGGTGTGGTACCAGTAGTTGCCGTCCACGAGAGACGTCGGGGGACTCTCGGGGGCGGCGTACGACGCCTCGACCCACGGGTACGCCCCACGGCCGTTGTTCACCGCCACATTCACCAGCCGACCCGGGCCTGGATCCCGAAGCGGCTGGCCCAGATACCCGACCAGCCGACCGAGGGTGGGGGCGCGGGCGATCACCTGCCCGTCGGCGAGAATGACGAGTCCGGGTCCGTGGCCGTAACGCGTGCCGTCCCGATCCCATATCACCGCCAGACGCCGCCCATGATACCGCACGTCGTCCAACGCGAACCAGGACCAATCCCGGGGTGCGAGCGGATGCACCTCCACACTGTCGTCCGCCCGCGGGCGCACCCCCACGAGGCCCGTGATGACGAGGTTCACATACCCGGAATGGAAATAGTGCTCACTGTGATACGGTGTGTCGTGACCCTCCCACGAGCCGTTGTCCGGATTTGCCGCCTCGGCGATGTATGGTCGGCCGTTCTTCCGTTGGGTGCGGGTGTAGATGTGGAACAGCGTCATCCAATCATCGGCGCTTACCACGTCCTGCTTGTACCGATTGAGCAAATTCGCCATGGCAACCAGCGTCTGGGTCGTGGCGTACGGCCACGAGTTGCCGCTCCACCAGCAACACCTGGGGGAAATGGAGAACTGCGGATCGTGTCGCTCCGTGGTGGTCGGGCCGTAGGGCGCCAGGAAATACGACGTGTCCATCAGGAACCGCCACGCGCGTTCGTATCCCTGATTGGGCTCGGGGAGGTTGAATTGCCAGGGGACGTAGCCGATCAGCTCCCGGCCATGCGAGTCGCCGGCATACTTGCCGCTGTCATAGGTACGGGTGAGCGCCCGGACGCCGTTCCTTTCGTCGTGGGCGAACTGATGTAAGAAGAAAGTGCGCCGGTCGTCCCACAGTTCCTGCTCCACGCGTTGGCGAAGCGAATCGGCACGTGACGTAAACTCCCGCGCAGTGGCCGTGTCGCCGAACAGCGCTGAGGCATTGGCGATGGCCTCCGCGTCGGCGAACAGGTAGCTGTTGAGGGTCGGGCGGTATCCTTCGGCGCCTTCGTCGATGTCGTCGGTCTGCCGGCTGTTGATGTTGCGCTCCATACCGTCATGCAGGCCGTCCCAGCGGAACATGCGGTGCGAGGCGTCCCAACGTTCCGCCATCCATCCCGCGTATTGCCGCTTCATATATGGAAGGAGCCGGTGCAGGTAGCCGGTGTCGCCCAGTACCTGATACGTCTCCCAGATCGCGGCGCCATACCAGTTGCTGTAGCTCCGGGGCTGGGCGCCCGGCGTCTCGATCCAGTAGCGGGCAAAGTCCTCGATAATCCCGGGATCGTTGAGCCAGCGAATCTCCTCCATCTGGTGGCCGAGGGGACAGCTGATGGCACCGTAGCTGCCGGACCAGAACGGGCGGTCGATGAACTCGGTGAAGGTGTAGCCGGTCTCCGGCGATCCGTAGGTGAGATGCTTGGTGACCAGTTCCCAGCGGTAGTAGTAGGTCGCGTCGATCGCCGAATCGGGCGACTCGAACGCCGGGATGCGCGCCGCGAACCAGTCGAAATCCTGGTTGTCCCACCAGGTCTGGCGGGCGAGCAGGGCATGCTTGTCCAGCACCTGGGCGGAACCAGGTGGTACGAGGGTCTGGGCGTTGAGCGCGCCCGCGAAGAGGGTCAAGCAGCTCAGCCATAACCGGACAGGGTGCACGCAGCCGACTCGCATGGGATCCTGGGCCTGGTCAGAAACCTGACTCATCGTAATGCAGCAACGGGAGCTCCCCGATGCGATTTGCTGCCCTGCTGATCGATGTGGGGGTTCGGCGAACAGTCGTTAGTTGCGGTACCGTGCCTCCCACCGCAGCACTCCGCCCTGCTCGCTCTCGAGCCGGATGACCCGCATGGCTCCCTCCCGCTCCTGACTCAGCACGCGCGCCCCCGTCACGTTCACGCCATCAAACCGAAAGTCTGCGGGTTCACTCAGGTAGAGCTGGTAGGGATCGCCGGCGACCAATTCGCTCACGCCACTCAGCACGTTTTCCCGCCAGGACATCTCCCTGAGGTCGGGGCCGCCGCACGTCACGTGACGGCCGGTCGCTATCAGCTGGGGATGCTCCACGCGCCGACGGAGACAGAGCACCTGCACGCCAAGGCGCGGGTCGATCGGCCCCGGGCGGAGCGTGTCGCGCACCACTCCGAGCAGGCGCCGGGTCCAGAAGTCGAACGTGACATAGTCGGTGCCGCCCGGCAGGCCGAGCTCGGCGAGCGGGATTGCGGCGGCATCGTCGCGGGTGCGCGCCAGCACAGTCCATTCTTCAAATGGCCGCGCGAGGTCGAGCTGGTACAGGTGCACGACTTCCTGCTGGTCGGCGTCGAACGGGCGGGGCCCTGATCCGCTCAGCTCGGTGTTCGCCAGCGCCAGAAGCGAGGAGCGCGAGGGGTCCACGTCGTACAACTGCCCGGGCCGGGTGAACAGCACGGGGGCGGCGCGCCTGGCTGCCTCGACGCGATCACTCCGATACACCTCGGGCCGGTCAGTCAGCATGAGCACGCTGCCGGTGAGCGTGGTGAGCGTGGCGGCGCGATAGCCGTCAGGCCGGTGGAGCTCGATGTGGTCCGGATCGTTCCTCCAGACGACATTGTTGAAGGAGTTGTACTGGGCGAAGGAGCCGTAGCCGAAACCGTCGTCGCCCACCCGCATCCCATCCACCAGGCCGATCAACTCCGGCCGGATCCCCCAGCAGGCCAGCAGGTACGCATCCGGCCCGATCATCTGCCGCACCTGGCGGACGAACTCCCGGAAGACCACCTCGCGATCCAGTCCTCTTCCGCCAAAGAACTCCGCATGGCTGTTGTAGCCCTCGTAGCGGAGATGCCGGAGCGCGTCAAGCTTGAAGTAGGTCCAGCCCATTTGCCGGAGCGCCCGATACACCGGTATCACCAGCGAGTCCATCATGCCCGTCGAGCTGCCGTCCATCACGTAGCCGACCCAGTTCCCCCTGGCGGGCTGTCCGTCCGCCGTCCGCACGAACCACCCAGGGTGCGCCTCGGCCGCCGCCCGGTCCTGGAAGCTGACGTTGGTCCAGATACCGGGCTCGAGCCCGCGGTCGCTGATGTAGCGCCGCAGCTCGGCAAGGCCACCTGGAAACTTGTCGTTGGTGTTGAGCCAGTGATCCGGAAGGCCGATGGGAGGCCGCTGGTAGCCGTCGTCGATCTGGAGATAGCGGTAGCCGAAGGGGAGCAGCACCTCGCTCAGGACGTCGGCCGTGCGGTGGATGTCGTCCTGAGTGACCTTGTCGAAGTAGGCATACCACGAGGTCCACCCCGCGACGGAATGCTGCCAAGGCCGGTACTCCCACGGCCGGTAGTGCGTCAGGCCGCGGTGCCGCTGGTAGAATCGCGGGCGAAAGCGGACGGAGACCTCGCCCCCGGTTGCGGTGAGCCGATAAGTGACCACGCTGTCCACGCCGGCCACCGGCACCAGGTCGACGTGCGCGGGGACGTCCACCGATAACACCCAGTCGGCCCGGCGGTCGTAGACCGCCTGGTTGAGCCGGTTCGAAACCGGCCCCACCGCATGACGCACGACGGGAAGGCCGTCCTCACGCGGCTCGGATTCGGCAGCGAACGCCTCGGGTGATCCCCGGACGAGGCCGGTGATCGTGACCCGGCCTCCGTTTGCGGCCGTCCACTTGAGCACCTGGGTCACCCGACCACTGGCAGAGTCGGTAAGCCGGCGAAGCGACGCCGGTCCCCCGGTGACCGCGATGGTCGCCTCGAACAGGGCCCCGCCCTGGTACCTGAGGACGAGCCGCGTGTCGGTGACCTCGACGGTCGCGGGGGCGTTGGGGGGTTCGGTGGGAGACTGGGCCGCCGCGTGCATTGGGACGAGACAGGCGGCGGCGAGGGTAACGGCGGGCTTCATCACGTCTGATAGGTTGCGCGTGCCCCGGTGAAATGGCAAGATGGTGCGCACCTCTTCCACCTGGGCCGCCATGACATTTTCGCCGATCGACATCGCCAGCTTCCTCGCGTTCCTGGCATTGGTATTCGCGGTGTCGCTCGCAGCCTCACGCAGGAAGCGCGTTGCCACCGAGGACTACTTTCTGGCAGGGCGTGAACTCAGCTGGTGGCTGATCGGCATCTCGCTCATCGCCTCCAATATTTCCACCGAGCACTTCGTGGGCCTGTCGGGTCGCGGCTACGCCCTCGGCCTGGCGATCGCGAGCTACGAGTGGATGGCGGCCGTGACGATGGTCGTGGTCGCGCTGGTCTTCCTGCCCAGATTCCTCCGCGCCGGCATCTTCACGATGCCGGAGTACCTGGAGTACCGCTACGACGGCGTGACCCGGAGCATCATGGCGCTGTTCATGATGCTCGCCTATGTGCTCGTGGCGCTCGCGACCGTCCTGTACAGTGGCGCGCTTGCGCTGGAGGCAGTCATCGGGCTCGACGTGACCAAGGGGATCTGGATCATCGGCGCGCTCTCCGGCCTCTACGTGACGTACGGCGGACTCCGGGCCGTGGTGTGGACCGAGCTGATCCAGGGGACGGCGCTCCTCCTCGGCGCGCTGCTCGTCTTTGTTCTCTCGCTCGACGCGATCGGTGGATGGGGTCGGTTCACGGAACTCTCCGCTGGCCAGCTCCACACCGTTCTCCCGTGGAACCATCCGGAGATGCCTTGGCTCGCGGTCTTCTTCGGCGGCCTGTGGATCCCGAACACCTTCTATTGGGGTCTCAACCAGTTCATCACCCAGCGGACACTCGCGGCGCGGAGCCTGGCCGAGGGCCAGCGGGGCACCCTCTTCGCCGCCGCGATCAAGGTGACGATCCCCTTTCTCATCGTCATGCCAGGGATCATGGCAGTGCATCTCTTTCCGGGGCTGATCCGGACGCCGGATCAGGCCTACCCGGTGCTGATCCGGGAGCTGGTCCCCGTCGGGCTGCTTGGCGTGATGCTCGCGGCGCTCTTCGGGGCGGTCCTCAGCACCTTCGAGTCCCTGCTCAACTCGGCGGCCACCATCTTCAGCCTCGACATCTACCAGCGCCACTGGCGTCCGCAAGCCGGGGCGGCGGAACTGCTTCGGGTGGGGCGCTGGGCGACGCTCGTGCTCTTCCTGGTCGGGTGTCTCTGGGCGCCGGTCGTGGGTCGGATGGGCAGCGTCTTCCAGTACATCCAGATGTTCTGGGGGTTCATTTCGCCCGGAATCGTAGCGGCCTTCGTGGTCGGGATGATCTCGCCGAGGACACCGCCGCTGGCGGCGAAGGGCGCCATGCTGCTGGGAATTCCGGTTTATGGGCTGCTGCTGTGGTCCCTTCCCGGCATCGCGTTCCTGCATCACATGGCGATCACCTTCCTCGTGGTGGCGCTGTACATGGTGGTCGTGACGGTGCTCCGGCCGCTGGCCGCGCCCGTCGTGCTTCCGGTCAAGGAGGGCATCACCCTCGATCCGGCGCCGCACGCGGCCTGGTTCGGCGGCTTGGTGATCGCGGCCGTAGCGGCGCTTTACCTCTACTTCTGGTAGCGGTGACTGCTACAAGCCTGAGCGCGGGGCGGTCCAAACGCCTCCCAAGCGACACCTGAACAGCCACCGAGTGCTTACTACCCACACAAGCAGAAACCCCGCTCAAGCCGTGAGGCTCAAACGGGGCATGGAGTTGCAGTGCATGGGCGATGAGGGACTTGAACCCCCGACCTCGCGCATGTGAGGCGCGCGCTCTAACCAGCTGAGCTAATCGCCCGCGGTGCCGTATTGCGGGAGCGGGATTCTAACGGCGGGGTGCGGCTAGATCAACCCGCCGCGCCGCAACCGTCCGATCTGGTCGAACCGCTCGTCGTGCACCGCGAGCACCTCCTGCGGCGAGACCGTGGCCACGCCCGCCTTCCCGACCTCGATGCCCGCCGCGATGTTGGCGAGCTGCGCCGCCTCCCTCACGGTGGCGCCGGCGGCCAGACACGCGCCGAGCCAGGCCGTCACCGTGTCGCCCGCGCCCGAAACGTCAAACACCTCGCGGGCCAACGACGGCAGGTGGGTGATCGCCTGGTCCTTGGTCACGAGGATCATGCCGTCCGCGCCCAGCGTCAGCAGCAGATTGTCCACCTGCAACCGGGCGAGCGCCTGGGGCAGGGCATCCTGATGCTGGAGATCCACCGCGGCCCCCAGCGCCGCCTCCATCTCGCGCCGGTTCGGCTTGAACACCGCCGCCCCGGCATAGTTGAAGAACTGCCGGAATTTCGGATCGACGACGACCGGCACACCGCGTTTCCGGGCCGCTTCCATGGCGGCCTGGATGAGGGAGGGCGTGAGCAGCCCCTTGTTGTAGTCCTCGAGCAGGAGGGCGTCGGCATCGGCCAGCGCGTCGAGCATCAGCGCCGTAACCCGCGCCAGATCCGGCCCGTTGAGCAGCGTGTCCACCTCTTCATCGATGCGGACCACCTGCTGCCCGCGGGCCACGACCCGCGTCTTCGACGTCGTAGGCCGGCCCGCGACAGTCAGAACGAACTGATCCGGCAGCCGTTGCGTCGCCATCTCGGTGCGGAATGCGGTCCCCTCGAGATCGTCCCCGATCACGCCCACCGTCCGGCACGTCGCCCCGATTGCGGCCACATTGGCGGCGACGTTGGCCGCCCCGCCGAGCGCCGCCCGGTGCTCCCGCACGGTCACCACGGGCACCGGCGCCTCCGGCGACAGCCGCTCCGTGTCGCCGATGAGGTACCGGTCCAGGATCAGATCCCCGACGACCACGATCCGGCTGGCGCGAATGCGGTCGATGAGCGTGAGGACGCGGTCCCGGGGCATCGGGGGTGGCGGGGTGGTCGGGCGCAAAGTGTTTCCTCGAATGCTGGAAGGAAGGAAACGTGTTCCTGAGGCGGTGAAAGCGGAAGGGGACCCGGCTATCTTCCCCCCGATCATGCCAGCCACCGCCCTCCGCATCGAGGCCACCCGGGGTGACCTCATCGAGTCAGCCCACCCGGTAAGCGTGGCGGTGGTCGATCGGCATGGCGCGCTCGTGGCTCACGCCGGTGACGCCGAAATGGTCACGTTCTGGCGATCCGCCGCGAAGCCGTTCCAGGCCATGCCGATGGTGGCCGATGGCGCCGCCGACCGCTTCGGCCTCGGATCCGAGGAAATTGCGCTCACATGTGCATCGCACTCCAGCGAATCAATGCACGTGGCGCTCGCCTATCGCATCCTCGAGAAGATCGGATGCACCGAGGGCGACCTCGCCTGCGGTCCGCATCCGCCGCTGTCTCCGGTCGTGGCAGAGCAGGTGCTGCGAAGCGGCACCACGCTCACGCCCGCGTGGAGCAATTGCTCCGGCAAGCACGCTGGGATGCTGGCGCTGGCCCGGCATCACGGTTGGCCGACCGCGGGCTACGAACGCGCCGGGCACCCGGTCCAGCAACGGCTCCTGTCGGAAGTCGCCCGGTGGAGCGGCGTTCCCGAAGCAACGATTGCGTGCGCCGTAGATGGTTGCGCGACCGTCTGCTACGGCCTGCCGCTCGGCGCGATGGCGCTGGCCTATGCCCGCTTCGGCACCTCGAAGGAAGACGCGCCGACCCGCGCCTGGACGGCCATGACCGGGCATCCGGATCTCGTCGCCGGCAGCGGTCGCCTGTGCACGGAACTCATGGCCGCCGCTCCCGGCCGGATCGTCGCCAAGGTCGGTGCGGAGGGGATCTACAGCGCGGCCCTGCGGGAGCCGGGACTTGGCATTGCCATCAAGGTCGAGGACGGAGACGGGCGGAGCGCGCAGGTGGCAGTGCTCGAAGTGCTCCGGCAGCTCGACCGGCGACTGAGGCTCAGCCTGCCGCTCGACGGGCTCGCGCCCTTCGCCGCGCCGCCGATTCTGAACACCCGCGGCCAGCAGACCGGCAGCTTGCGCGCCGCGGGCCGGCTGCGGTTTGCCGCCCAGTTTCGCAACCGATCAATGACAGCCTCCGGCGGAGATCCGGTATCCTGATGACCCACGCGGCACGACTCGACCCCGAGACCTCGACGCTGGTGCGGTTGGCTGCGGCCATCGCCGCCGGGACAGAGTCCGGCCTCCGCGAAGGCATGGTCGAGGCGCGCCGCGCGGCGCTTCTGCCCGAGTGGGTGGACGAATTGCTGCTCCAATCCATCCTGATGGTCGGCTATCCGCGCGCGCTGGTGGCGTTCGGGATGTGGCGAGCTCTGTCGGAGGCCCCGGCTCCGGCGGCCGATCCCGACGCTTCCTACGATCGGGTGCACGAATGGGAGGCTCGGGGAGCGGAGACGTGCCGGCGCATCTATGGGTCGAATTACGGCCGGCTCCGGGAAAACGTCCGCGCGCTGCATCCGGCCGCGGATACGTGGATGCTGGTGGAAGGTTACGGCCGCACGCTCTCCCGGCCCGGGCTCGACCTCAAGCGACGCGAGCTCTGCACGGTCGCGCAGACCGCGGTGCTTGATACGCCGCGGCAGCTCCACTCGCATCTGTGTGGCGCGCTGAACGCGGGCGCGACCCTCGCCGAAGTCGAAGGCGCGCTCGGTTGCGCGAAAGCCTTCACGACACCCGCCGGGTGGGACCACGCACATGACGTGTGGGCAACGGTGCGTGGTGGCTGGGTGCCGGAGAGCTGATGTTCATCGATCGCGCCGTGGTGAAGGTCGTGGCGGGCACCGGCGGATCCGGCGCCTGCTCGTTCGCGCGATTCAAGTATCGCCCCAAGGGCGGACCGGATGGCGGGGACGGCGGGCATGGCGGCAGCATCTTCGTCCGCGGCGATGCCAACCTGGCGACCCTGCTCGACTACCGGTATCGGAATGTCTGGAAGGCGGAGCGCGGAGCGCACGGGAAGGGCAAGACCCAAACGGGCGCCTCCTCTGCGGATGTCGAGATGCCGGTGCCACCCGGCACGATGATCCGGGATCTCGCCACCGGCGAGCTGCTGGGCGAAATCCTGCGGCCTGGCGATGTGATCCTCGTCGCGCGCGGCGGTCGCGGCGGTCGCGGCAATGCCCGGTTCGCGACGCCCACCCACCAGGCGCCGCGTGAGTGGGAGCCGGGAGAGGAAGGCCAGGAGCGCGAAATCGAGCTGGTCCTCAAGCTCATCGCGGATGTGGGCCTGGTCGGCGAGCCGAACGCCGGCAAGAGCACTCTGCTCTCGGTGATCAGCGCAGCCCGCCCCAAGATCGCGGATTATCCCTTTACGACGCTGGAGCCGAATCTGGGCGTCGTGCAGCTCAGCGACTCCCGCACCTTCGTGGTGGCCGACATCCCAGGCATTATCGAGGGCGCGCACGAAGGGAAGGGATTGGGGCTCAAGTTCCTGCAGCATGTCGAGCGCACCCGGGTGCTCGCGTTCCTCGTGCCCCTCGATGCCCCGGACGTGCAGCGGGCGTACGACGGCCTCCGCGAGGAAGTGCGACGATACAGTGCGGATCTCTACATGCGCCCCCATGTCCTCCTGCTCACCAAGCAGGATCTCCTGCCTCCCGGCGACCCGCTTCCGGCCGTACTGGCGCCGGAGGCAGCCCGGGTGGTTGCCGTCTCGAGCGCGGCGGGATACGGCCTCGATGAGCTGAAGGAGTTCCTGTGGAAATTCGTGGCCGAGGCGAGGATGGTGGAGGAACAGACGCAGGGCGCCGAACCGGAGTGGCCGGAGGTCTGATCTCGCCGGACGCGGCCCGGGCGGCCTACGTCGCCCTGGCGCTCACGCCCGGCGTCGGCTTCGCGCGCTTCACCACCCTGATCCAGGCTTGTACGACCGCCCATGGCGCCCTCGCGGCGCCGCTCGCGTTTTTGGGGTCCATTCCCGGCGTGTCCAGGGCCTGCGCCACCGCGATCAAGTCCACATCCGTCAGCGCGGGGGAGCGGGTGCTCGATGAAGTGGCGCGGATGGGTGGGCGCATCCTCCTCCCGGAGGACCCCGAGTTTCCCACCGCCCTGCTCGACATTCCTGAACCCCCCACGCTGCTCTTCGCGCTTGGGAATCTGTCCCTGCTCGAACGCCCTGCCGTGGCGATCGTGGGGAGCCGCGACCATTCCGCCTACGGCGCCGAGGCGTGTCGCATGGTAGCCGGAACGGCCGCATCGGCGGGCATAGTGGTGGTCTCTGGAATGGCCCGGGGGCTCGACGCGATCGCCCACCTTGCAGCGCTCGACGCCGGTGGCGGGACAATCGGCATCCTTGGCAACGGCCTCGGAGTCGTCTATCCGGCGGCGAATCGTGCACTCTACGAGCGTGTCCTGGCAGACGGCCTGTTGCTGACCGAGTTCCCGCCGGGAGATCGCCCTTTTGTCGCCAACTTCCCGCGCCGGAATCGCCTGATCAGCGGTCTTGCGCGTGTCACGGTCGTCGTCGAGGCCGCCGAGGGATCGGGTACCCTCATCACGGTGGCGTCCGCGCTCGACCAGGGCAGGGAAGTGATGGTCGTTCCGGGGCCGATTACCAGTCGTACATCTATTGGTACCAATCGCCTGCTGCGGGACGGCGCCGCACCGTATCTGGAGCCGGCCGACCTCGGCGCGCACTTTCCCGAAGTACCCGCCCTGGCAGCACGTGGGCCTGCCCCGCTCGCGCGGCCGGCCCTCCCACCCGGCCTGGCACTCAGCGAAGAGGAGCGCCGCGTCGCGCTCGCGCTTGGTCCCTCGGCGCGGCAGCTCGATACACTGGTCGAGGAAGTGGGGCTGCCCGTGGACCGGGTGCTGGCCGTCCTCTGCGCGCTGGAGATGCACGGGATCGTCCAACAGGAACCCGGCCGGCGATTCGCGCGCTGCTGACCTTGCAGCGGGCGAGCCCGCGGCTACCCTTCCGTCGTGTACGTCTACATTCACGTTCCGTTCTGTGCCCGCCGCTGCAGCTACTGTGACTTCGCGATCGCAGTGCGACGGTCTGTCCCCTCGGAGGACTTCGCCGACGCGATCCTCCGCGAGTGGGACGCGCGCCTGCACGACGCGGCGTGGACCGCGTCCCTCGTGGTCGAGACGGTGTACTTCGGCGGCGGCACGCCGTCCCGCCTCGACGACGCGGCGCTGAGCCGCATTCTCGCCGGGATTCGGACCGATCGCCCCGTAGCACCGGACGCGGAGATCACCCTCGAGGCCAATCCCGATGACGTCACGGCCGCGCGAGCCGAGGCGTGGCGCGCCGCCGGAGTGAATCGCATCTCCCTCGGTGTGCAGTCGTTCGATCCTGGCGTCCTTGAATGGATGCACCGTACCCATACCGCGGCGCAGGCGAACGAGGCGGTGAGGGTCCTTCGGGCGGCTGGATTCGGTGATCTCTCCCTGGACCTCATCTTCGGGCTGCCGAAGGCGCTCGGGCGCGATTGGGGCGCCGACCTGGCCCGCGCCCGCGCTCTCGAGCCGGACCACCTCTCGTGTTACGGCCTGACCCTCGAAGAACACACGCCGCTTGCGCGCTGGCAGCGGCGGGGGGAGGCCGTGATGGTTGACGAGGAGAGGTATGCGAAGGAGTTCCTCGAGCTGCACCAGTCCCTCCAGGGCTGGGGCTTCGAGCACTATGAGGTGTCGAATGCCGCGAGACCGGGACATCGCGCCCGGCACAACAGCGGCTATTGGCGGCGGGCGCCGTACCTGGGTCTCGGTCCCTCAGCTCATAGCGCCACGGCGGAGGAGCGCCGGTGGAATCTCAGGGAGTGGACGGCCTACGAGCGAGCCGGACGGGAAGGGCGGCAAGTCGTGGCAGGCCGCGAGCGACTCGATGCCGGTGCGCTCAGGCTCGAGGCCCTCTATCTCGGGCTTCGCACCGCCGATGGCGTTGAGTCCGGCCTGGTTGCGGCAAACGTGCGGGCGAGGTGGGTGGACGCGGGGTGGGCCATCGCCGATGCGAATCGGCTCCGCCTGACGCCCGAAGGATGGCTGCGGCTCGATGCCCTTGTGGCGGAGGCCGCCTAGTCGCCGACGGGGCGCGCCGTCGGTTGTCTCGGATACGCCCGCCTCCCCGCTCGCCCGCCCATCTGCCCATCCGCCCATCTGCCCGTCTAGATTCCTACCCATGTCCACGCCCGAACGCCTCTCCGAGCGGCAGCTTCGCGTCCTCGAGGCCGTCATCGAGACTTATATCGAGACGGCGGAACCCGCGGGCAGCCGGACCATCGCCCGCCGCTACGGTTTGGGTGTGTCACCGGCCACGATCCGCACCATCATGGGGGAACTGGAAGCGGGGGGGTACCTGTTCCACCCGCACACCTCCGCCGGCCGCATTCCCACCGATCGGGCTTATCGGGTCTATGTAGACAGCCTGATGCACCTGTCGCCACCGAGTCGGGAGGCGCAGCAGACCCTGCAGGCCGAACTGCCCACGTCACGGAGTGCGATGGACCAGCTGCTCCGGCGGGCGGCGCAGGTGCTCGGGGTGCTTACCCAGGAGCTGGGGGTGGCCGCCGCGCCCACGTTCGATCACGTCGTGCTCGACCGGCTGGAGCTGGTGCAGGTGTCCTCGGACCGGCTCCTGATGATGCTCACGCTCCGCACAGGCGCGGTGCGCACCATCTTCGTCGAGGTGCGCGGAGCCATCGCGCCGGAAGCGCTGCAGCGGGTCGCGCAGGTACTGAATGAGCGCCTGGCCGGGCTCAGCGTGGAGCAGATCCGGGCATCGCTCGGTGAGCGGCTCCGCGATGCCGGAGGGACACCGGAGGGCCAGGAGCTCCTGAACATCTTTGTGGCGGAGCGGGAGGAGCTGTTCGACCTGTCCACTGAGTCGCAGGAGGTGGTGCTGGGCAGCGCGCAGATGCTCGCGGACCAGCCCGAATTTGCCTCCAACGTCCGGATGCGGGAGCTGCTTCACCTGACGGAGCGGCGCGATCTGCTGCGCGAGGCGCTTCGCACCCGCCGCGAAGGACTGACGATCACCATCGGTGGCGAGAATGCGGACCCGCGCCTCGGGGGCTTCACGCTGGTGACCGCCTCCTACCGCACCGGGGATCTCCGCGGCGTCATCGGCGTCCTCGGCCCGACGCGGATGCCCTACGAAAAAATCATCGGGCTCGTGGAGCATACGAGCCTGCTCGTGGAAGGGCTGTTGACGTGAGCGATTTCTATTCGCTGCTCGGGGTGCCGCGCGACGCGACCGAGGCCGACATCAAGAAGGCCTACCGGAAGCTCGCGATGGAGCTCCACCCCGACCGGAACTCGGCCGCGGATGCGGAGGCCAGATTCAAGGAAATCACCGAGGCCTACGAGGTGCTGCGGGACTCGCACAAGCGCGCCACCTACGACCGGTACGGGAAGGCCGGCGTCGGCCGCGGCGGCGGCGGCTTCGAGTACCACCACGTGGATCTGACCGAGGCGCTCAACATCTTCATGCGCGACTTCGGCGGGCTGGGCGGGTTCGAATCGATGTTCGGCGGCCAACGTGGTGCCCGCGACGGCGCGGAGCACCGGCGGGGCCAGGACATCCGGGTGGACGTCAAGCTCACGCTCGCCGAGGTCGCGACCGGCGCCAAGCGGACCATCAAGCTCAAGACGCTAACCGCCTGTGATTCGTGTAGCGGGAGCGGCTCGAAGAAGGGGAGCAAGCCGACGCCGTGCGGTACGTGCGGCGGCGCGGGAGAGGTGCGTCGCGCGGCCCGGAGCATGTTCGGCCAGTTCATCTCCGTGGTGGCGTGTCCCGCCTGCGGTGGCGAGGGTGTGGTCATCAGGGAGCCGTGCGAGATCTGCCGCGGCGACGGCCGGGTGCGGGGCGACCGCAGCGTCTCGGTGGACATCCCGCCCGGCGTGTCGACGAACAACTACCTGACCCTTCGCGGCCAGGGAGCCGTGGGACCGCGCAACGGGCCTGCCGGCGATCTGCTCGTGATGATCGAGGTCAAGGACGACGAGCGTTTCCAGCGCGAAGGTGAGCACCTCATCCACGACCTGCCGCTCTCATTCTCGCAGGCGGCGCTCGGCGGCACCTTCCAGGTCCCGACTCCGTATGGCGACGAGCCGCTGGTGGTTCCGCCCGGCACGCAGGCCGAAAGCGTGATGCGACTGCGCGGCAAGGGATTGCCTCGGCTCGGGCAGTCCGGGCGCGGGGACCTGCACGTGCGCATCCACATCTGGACGCCGGAAAGGCTTACGCCCGATCAGGAACGGCTGTTCCGCGAGCTGGCTTCCACCGAAGGTGAGGCCCCGAAACGCGAGGGCGGGTTCTGGAACCGCCTGAAGGAAGCGCTCGGCTGATGGGATGGTGGGCCGTCGACGTTCACGGCGGAACCGTGCACAGGGACGCCCTCGCTGCATGGCTGGTCGCCCGGACCGGCCAGGCAGTTGAGCAGCGGGACGACGGTACCCTGATCACGTTCGCCGAGGACGAAGCCAGCGCCGAGGCGCTGATTTCCGGACTCGCCACGAGTCCGGATCCCTCCGCCACCGGAGCGCGCCGGGCCATCCAGCCGGTGGACTGGACCACGCGGTGGCGTGAGGGTCTCGCCGCGCGCCGCCTGGGGCGGCTGGTGATCCGGCCCTCGTGGATCGCACCGATGCTCGAGCCCGGCGAGGTCGAGGTCGTGCTCGATCCGGAGATGGCCTTCGGCAGCGGTGAACACGGGTCCACCCGCGCCGCTCTCGCGATGCTCGTGCGACTCATCCGCCCCGGCGACCGCGTCCTCGACCTCGGCAGCGGCAGCGGGATTCTCTCGATCGCGGCCGTGCGACTCGGCGCCGCCCGCGCGACCGGAATCGAGATCGATCCCGAGGCCAACCACGTCGCCCGGCGCAATGCCGTCCAGAATGGCGTCGCGGCAGCCTGCGAGTTTCTCGACGGCGAGGCGGGCGCGCTCGCGCCCCTGCTCGGACCGTCCGACCTCATTCTCTCCAACATCCTCCGGACGGCCAACTTCGAGCTCCTTCCGGCGATCAGGTCGGCCCTGCGTCCTGGTGGCTTGGTCATTTTCTCCGGCATGGAGGCAGGCGAGGCACCGCTCTTTCGGCCCGGTCTCGCCGCGGCGGGCTTCGCGCCGGAGCTCGAAATGACCGACGACGGCTGGTGGGCCATCGCCGCCCGGAGAGCATGATGCACGTGCTCGTGCCCCAGGGGACCCTGGTGGCGGGGCGTCGGGTGGCGCTCGACGCGCTGGAGGTCCATCACCTTCGCGTCCGGCGTGCACTGGCCGGTGCCACCGTGCGCCTGCTCGACGGCGCCGGCGGCGTGGCGGACGGCGCCCTGCTGATCGGGCGCCACGATGCCTCGGTTGAGGTTGGCGAGGTCCGGGAGGTCCCCGCGCCGCTCCCGCTCACGCTCGCCATCGGCGCGGGGGAGCGGGATCGCTTCGCCTGGCTGGTCGAGAAGGCCGCCGAAATCGGTGTCACCGAGATCATCCCGCTCAAGACCGATCGCAGCCGGGACGTCGCCTCTCGTCTCCGGGGGGGCCAGATCGAGCGCTTGCGGCGCCGTGCCCTCGAGACGATCAAGCAGTGTGGGTCCGCCTGGGCGCCACACATCACGGAGCCCGTCGAGCTCGAAGCATTCGCGGCCACTTCGCGGATTGGTGTGCGCTGGCTGGCTGCCATCGATGGGACCCAACCGCCCCCCGCTGTGGGCCCCGAGCCGGTGACTATCGTCGTCGGTCCTGAGGGCGGCCTGACCGCGGAGGAGCGTTGGGCGCTGGAGTCCGCGGGCTACCAGCCGGTGCGGCTGGGTGAGCACGTGCTCCGTTTCGAGACGGCCGCGCTCGCCGGCGCGATCTACGCGGGCATCGCACGCAAGCGAGGAACCCATGAGTGACTGCATCTTCTGCCGGATTGTCGCGGGTGAGATTCCGGCGACCCTGGTGAAGCAGAGTCCCGAGGCCGTGGCCTTCCGGGACCTCAATCCCCAGGCGCCGGTGCACGTGCTGGTCGTGCCTGTGGCGCATTACGACGCGGTGCGTGACGTCTCAGGAGCCGAGGGCGAGCGGCTCCTCGGCCGCCTGCTCGCCTTTGCGGCGGAACTGGCGACCGAGATGGGGCTCGATGCCGGAGGTTATCGCATCGTGGCGAACACAGGGAAGGACGGCGGACAGAGCGTGCCGCACCTTCACCTGCACCTGCTTGGGGGCCGGCACATGAAGTGGCCGCCGGGATAGGCTGACCCACTCCCGGTCGGCAGTGGGTCAGTTTGACTTGTGACAAGGAGCGGTGCTCTATCGGGGCTCTGGTAGGCTGGCCTTTGCGGGCGGAGCGGCGATCTGACGGGCGAGTGCGTCTTGTGATTCGATCAGCTGTTCCATCCGGCTCGCCGAAAAGTCCGCCATCTGCTCGAGGCTGGCGAGGCGTTCTGCCAGGCTGGCCGGATCGGGCAGGGCAGCTTCCAGGCGTTGGAGTTTCTTCCGAGTTCTCCACCACGCAATTCCAAACGCGACCGTGCCAATAGCCCCGACTTTCGCGGCTGCCAGCAGCAGCCCGAGTGCAAACCCACTCAGGGTAGGATCCATGGGCACAAAAGATAGCCGGGACAGTGCGCCGTGTTTAGGCCGGTACGAAACTCCCGATCGGCCTCCCTTGCCCTCTCCCCCCGCACCGTCTATCTTCAGTGACTGCATTGCATTACGCCCATGAGGGCAGGAGAGGGGTGATTACCTGATGTCCGAAGTCATCATCCATGATGATGAGAGCTTCGAGCGGGCGCTGAAGCGCTTCAAGAAGAAGTGCGAGAAGGCCGGCATCCTGTCCGACCTGCGCAAGCATCGGCACTATGAGAAGCCGAGCGAGAAGCGCAAGCGGAAGATGAACGCGGCCGCTCGCAAGACGCGCCGGGGCCCACGGATCCCCCGTGCCTAAACTGGCGGACGACCTGCAAGCGGCAATGACCACCGCTCGCAAGGCACAGGACAAGGACCGGACCCTGCTCCTGGGGACGGTCCTTGCTGCTCTCAAGAACCGGGAGATTGAATTGTCCCGGGAACTGACCGATGCCGACGTCATCGAGGTGCTCCGGAAGGGCGTGAAGACCCGCCGGGAATCGGTCGAGCAGTACGTCGCCGGTAAGCGCCAGGATCTGGCCGATCGCGAGTCCTGGGAGATCGGTGTCATCGAGGGGTATCTCCCGCCCGATGCGGATCCCGCGGAGATTCGCGCGGCGGTTCGTGCGGCGGTCGCCGCGGGGGCGACGGAAGTCGGGAAAGTGATGGGTCGCGTGATGCCGCAGTTCAAGGGCCGCGCGGACGGCAAGGTGATCCAGCAGATCGCGCGCGAGGAGCTCACGCAGGGATGACTCGGGAGCCGGACGCGAAGGACCAGGACGGGGTGCGGGCGCCGAACGGCGCCGGCACCCCGTTGCCTTTGGAGTCGGCCGGGACCGAAGCCGCGCTCGAGACGCTCGAGTTCACGCGGGTCCTCGAGGTAATCGCCGCACGCGCCGCCGGACCGCTGGGCGCGGCCCGCCTTCGGGCCCGTCGCCCCACCGCGGATCTCGCCTGGATCCGGGAAGAGCTTGCCGCGGTTGAGGAAGTCGCGGCAGTGCTCCGGCGGGAACAACCGGTGCTGGTAGAGCCCGTGCCCGACTCTGGCCCGGCGCTCGCGCGGCTCCGGATCGAAGGGAGTGTCCTCGACGGCTCGGAATTGGCGCTGATTCGAAAACTCCTGCGTGGCATCCGCCTGAACGCCGCCGAGCTCCGCCGCCTCCAGGATGACGCGCCGCGGACCCTGGCACTCCAGACGCCGCCGCCGGACAAGACGCTCGATCGCGCACTGGAACAGGCGATCGACGACGACGGGTTCGTCCTCGACACGGCGAGCCCGGCGCTGGCTGCCGCACGGCGCGAAGTCCAGGGCGCGCGCACCCGCCTTGTAAAGAAGCTGGAGCAGCTCCTCCGGACGGCGGAGGGCGGCG
>DASTCF010000150.1:0-2265 GCA_035711365.1 Gemmatimonadales bacterium | reverse complement strand
TTCGCCACCGCGGCGGAATTCGCCGAGGCGCTGGCCAATCCTGGATTTGCTCCCCGGACGACCACGGTGATGGCCGCCGTCGCCGGGCCGGGCACCGCGTCCTGGAGGCAACGATTCACTATCGCGGCGGTGGTGGCGGGGATCGCCACGCTGCTCGCGGGCTGGGGTTGGCTCCGCGCCCGGGCGCAGGGCGACCAGCCGCCCAACTGGCAGTACATCTCCCTCGGCGACAGCGTGACCGCAACCCTGACCGCGCCGTCTCTCGCCCTCTCCCCCGATGGCAGCACGCTGGTGGTGAAGGACAACATCCAGAACGGACTGCTCTGGGTGAAGCGCGGGACCGCCCTCGACCCCATCCCGATTCCCGGCACCGAGCGCGCCAACAATCCTGTGTTCTCGCCCGACGGCGAATGGGTGGCCTTCGTGGCGGATCAGCGGCTCCGCAAGGTGCGGCCTTCGAGTGCCGCGGCCGTCACCCTGGTCGACTCGGCAGCGGGGGGATTCGGAGGGGTGGCCTGGCTGGACGACGGCACGCTGGTCTATGTCTCTCCCGACCTGTCCAAGCTGATGCGTGTGAGCTCAGCGGGCGGCCCTGGCGAAGTTGTACTCAACAATGCCGGGCTCCAGGGGCTGGGCTTCGGATATCCGGCCCCACTGCCAGACGCCCGCGGCGTCCTGTTCCAGGCCTGCAGCTCCGGCTGCGTCACGATGAGCCTGCGCGTGCTGGACCTGCGGACCGGCACCCAGAAACTCCTCATCAATGAGGTGGCCCAGGCGTGGTATCTGCCGGGCGGTCGCCTCCTCTACACCCGGCGGGACGGCTCGGCCCTCGTGGCGCCCTTCGATCTGAACCGCCTGGAAGTCACGGGCCCTGCCGTCCCGGTCCTCGACCGCGTGCTGGTGTTCAACGGCTTCGCGCAACTCGCCGTGTCGCCTTCCGGCACCCTGGTCTATGCAACCGGGGAAAGCCCCAACAACGAGAACACCATCATGCGGGTGGCGAGGAGCGGTGCTCCGACCCCGGTCGACTCGGCGTGGGCCGGCCGCATCACCTCGCTCGCGATTTCGCCCGATGGCCGGAGGCTGGCGGTGGGGATGGGCGCCGGGACGGGTGGCCTGAACATCTGGATCAAGCAACTCGACCGCGGCCCGCTGACCCGCCTTTCGTTCGGCGGAGGCGACCGGCGTCCGGCCTGGTCGCCCGACGGCCGGATGGTAGCGTTCATCCGTGACACGCTCAACACCAGCATCGTGGCGGGCCGCTTCGTGGACGGCAGCCGGCCCGACACCGTCCTGTTCCGGTTCCGCAGTCAGATTCAGGAGGTGGACTGGTCCCGTGACGGACGCTGGCTCATTGGCCGCACCGACAACGGGACCGAGGGTGCCGGAGACCTGGTCGGTCTCCGTGCTGGCGGGGACACCACCGCGGTGGTTCTGGTGGGCAGCCCGTACACCGAGCTCCAGCCTGCCGTGTCGCCGGACGGGCGGTGGCTCGCCTATGCCTCCAACGAGTCCGGCCGGAACGAGGTGTACGTGCGCCCGTTCCCGAACACCGGCGATGGCCGGTGGCAGGTCTCGACCGCGGGAGGCTCCCAGCCGCGCTGGTCGCCGGACGGCCGGGAGTTGTACTATCTCGACGTGGCATCCCGGATGATCGCCGCGCGGATCACGGCCAATCCCGTGTTCACCGTTGAGGAATTGCGTCCGCTGTTCGATGCATCAGGGTTCACGCTGGATGCGTTTCACCAGTCCTTCGATGTCACGCCCGACGGCCGCTCGTTCATCTTCGCGTCTCCCCGGCAATTGTCCGCGGCCGCCCGCACGCCAAGCCTCGTGCGCGTGGATCACTGGTTCCGGGATCTCGAAGCCAAGCTGGTGGAGTGAGCGCCCGCGGCCGAAGCCGCGGCTCGGAGCCAGCTTCCCCGCCTCCCCGCCTCGTTGAGGAGCCTGCGTGACCCTGCACCTTGACATGATCCAGACCACGGCCCTCGCGGCCGTGGTCCTCTTCGCCGGTTACGGCATCCGCCGGAGGGTGCCGGTCCTCGACCGCTTCAACATCCCGGCGCCAGTGGTGGGCGGTTTTCTGTTCGCCGCCGCGGCGCTGGTACTTCGCCAGGGCGGATGGGTGCAGTTCGAGTTCGACACCACGCTCCAGGCCCCGTTCATGATCGCCTTCTTCACGTCGATCGGTCTCGGGGCGAGCCTGGGGCTGCTCAAGGCCGGCGGCCCGCAGGTCCTGCTCTTCTGGATTCTGGCCTCCGTCCT
>DASTCF010000149.1:0-2615 GCA_035711365.1 Gemmatimonadales bacterium | reverse complement strand
CACGCCCCTTCCCTCGAAGCGCGCACATTCCCCTCGAGGAGGAACGCGTCCCGCTGTGCGGCTTGCGCTGCCGATGCCTCGCGACGCCGGCTCATCGCGCCCACAACTCCGATGCGACCGCACGCTGGCGGCCTGCCCGCTCACGGGCCTGCTGGAGTGATTGCAGTACGCGTCGAGGTCAGGGCGTAGGAGAGTCTGGCGTCTCGGGACGCCGTACGTGTTCAAGCTGCCCATGCCGCCTTGACGGCTCTGTCGCACACGCGTACCGTCGACTCACGGAGCGGACGCCATACCATCGAAGGCGACCTCAGGTGTCCGCAGGTCATCGACCGCCTTTCCACGTTTATCGCGAGCGCGACGGCCGACCTTTGATTCCAAGGGCTCCGGCGCGCGTGAGCGGCGCATCGTCCGGTCCGGCTGATGAGGCCGGCGGCGCCTGTCCTGCTCGCCGTGGTGCTCTCCGCCCATCGAACCGTTCGCACAGAGGCAACCCATAACGGCGGCGAAGCAGGATCCGGTCGAGTATCGACGCGCGCTCCTTGGGAAGTCGCCACGTCCCAGGCGGTGCTCGATCTGGCCGAGGAGAAGGCCGGGATGGGAACTGCGCCCCCGGGCCCGCAGCCGCCGGGCACTCGCGGTCGGGCACGTCTTCAGTCACGCTCGGCGCGTCGGCGGTGGCCCCTCGGTGACGAATGCCATTTCCGCGGCCACCGGACAGCGTTTCGGCACCCTGCCGGTGGCGTGGCGCAGCTTGGCTAGGAGTCCGTCCGAGTATCGACCGGACGGATGGTTCGCGACCTCAGGAAATGAGCCAGCGTGATGAGCGGACGAGGATGAAGGCCGTGGAGCCAGGCCGGTGAGCATCGACCAGTCTCCAGGGCTCCACGCCCCGGCGGGACGGGGCGGCGGCCGGCGCTCATGCTCCTGTCGCCGTGTGCAGCTTCAGGATGTTATGCGCCGTGCAGAGCAACGCCCACTCGTCACGCACCGCGGCCTGCCCCCGTCGAAGAAACTGCCGAAAGCCTCGCGCATGTTTGATCTGCCCGAAGACCGGCTCAACGATGGCCTTCCGACACGCGTACACGGCCCGGCCCTTCACGGTGCGCAGCTTCCGGGCCATGCATTCGCGACGGGTCAGGCTTGCCGGCGGCCGGCCGCGCGGGGCCGGGGCCTGCCACTCGGTGTGCTTCTGCCGTCCCGTGGCGATGTACGGGTCGATCGCCTTCTCGGCCAGCGTCTGCAGGTTCTCCTCCGAGCAATATCCGGCATCCGCCAGCACCTGCCGCGGCCGCTGCCGGAAGGTGCGACCGATCGCCGTCACCAACGGCAGCAAGTGTCCGACGTCCGCGGCCATCGGGGTCACGTCCTGGGCCACGATCACTTGTGCCGTCGCATCCACCGCGGCCTGCGCGTTGTAGCCTTGAATGAAGCCCTCGGCCGTCTTCTGGATCTTCGACTCCGGATCCGTGAAGTTCCGCTGCGCCTTCGGGCTCGGCGTGGCCTGGGTGGGATCCTTCCCCGCGCGGGCGGCCTGCTCCCGCGCCTCCGCTTCCAGCGCCGCCTTCGCCTCCCGGATCTTCTGCCGGCGGCTCTCGCGGCGCGCCAGTTCGGCGGGCAGCTCATCGCCGCGCCGATCCGGCCCGTGCTGGGCGTCCTCGTCCCGATCCATCTGCTCGGCCCGCCGCAACAGCTCGGCGATCTCCTGCTGGAGGGCCGCGTCCTTCTCGACCATCCGTCCGTAGCTCATCGCCTTGTGCTTCGACGCGTTCGCCTTCATCCGCGTGCCGTCGATCGCGACCCGTCCCAGCCGCACCAACCCGGCCTGTCGGCACACGCGCAACACCTGCGTGAACAGGCCCGCCAGCGCTGGGCTGTGCCGCTTCCGAAAGTCACTGATCGTCCGGAAGTCCGGCTGGTTTTCAGCCGCCAGGAACCGGAAGGCGACGCTGTCCTCCAGCCGGGCGGCGATCTTCCGCGACGAGTAGGTCCCGGTGCAATAGGCGTAGACCAGCACCGTCACCATCATCCGCGGATGGTACGGGGGATACCCCCGCTCCTCCGCGTAGGTGTCCTCGATCGCCGCCAGGTCCAGGTCCTCGACCAGGTCTCGAACGAACCGGGCCAAATGACCCTCGGGCACCCAGTCGGCCAAAGCGGGCGGCATCAACCGCAGCTGATCCGGGTCGTAGGGGCGGAATGTTTTGGCCATAGCCGCATTATCGACACCGGTAGCCCGAGGTCCACGAGAATCGTGGTTACTCGGACGGACTCCTAGGCTTGAGACCGCGAACAGGAGCCCTGGAGAGGCTCACGAGGCGATGCGGCGCCGAGCAGATTCCGGCTTGGCGGAATGCCCGGCGGCGGGTGAGGGGACGCAATGGTCAACCCTAACGCAGGAGTGAGCCGTGAAGAGGATCCCGTTCGTGCTGTGTCTCGCCATCGTGGCCGCCCTCGCCGTCTGGGACGCAAGGGCCATCACCGCGCAGGACACCTCCGACGACAAGTACACCGTGCAAGTGCCGGGTGGCCTCGCGTTCTCCGAGTTCAAGGGCTACGAGCGTTGGCAGGTCGTGTCGATCAGCCACACCGGCGATCAGGTGATGGCGGTGATCCTC
>DASTCF010000148.1:0-4131 GCA_035711365.1 Gemmatimonadales bacterium | reverse complement strand
CGCAGACTACCTCAACCAACCCGTACTGAACGACGCTGCGCCGTTGATGTCGTGGGTCGAACGTCAGGAGTCTCAGGCGTTGGCGGCGGGGACCCGCTTCGGTGCCTACGAGGTGACGGGCCTGCTCGGCCGGGGCGGGATGGCAACGGTCTACCTGGCCCAGGACCACAAGCACCACCGAACGGTGGCGGTCAAAGTCTTCGACGCTGGCGTCGGGGCCGCCATGGGTCGGGAATGGTTTCTCCGCGAGATCGACATCGCCGCCGGGCTGCACCATCCCCACATCCTCCCACTGCACGACTCAGGCGAAGTCGACGGACGGCTCTACTATGTGATGCCGCATGTCGAGGGCGAGTCGCTTCGCCAGCGGCTCACCCGCGAGGGACAGATCCCGCTGGCGAGCGCACGGCGCATCATTCAGGAAGTGGCTGGCGCGCTGGACTACGCCCACCGGCAGCACGTGGTGCATCGCGACATCAAACCGGAAAACATCCTGCTCCAAGAGGGCCAGGCCATCGTCGCGGACTTCGGCATCGCGCGCGCGCTCGACCCGGTCGTCGTGGATACGGACAGCGCCGAAACCATCCCGGCGCTCGGCACGCCGGCGTACATGAGCCCCGAGCAGGCGACCCGGACCGCCGCGATCGACGGCCGCACGGACATCTACGCGCTCGGCTGCGTGCTGTACGAGATGTTGGCGGGTGCGCCGCCGTTCACTGGTGCCACGGTCCAGGCCATTCTGGATCAACATGCGGCGGCCCCTGTGCCGTCTCTCCGCAGGGTACGGCCTGATATTCCACTGGCGCTGGAGCAGGCGGTTACGCGTGCCCTCGAGAAGGTGCCTGCCGACCGGTTTGCGACGGCGAGCGAGTTCGCCAAGGCGCTCGACATGGCGGTGAGTGCGACAACGCTTCGGCGTCCGGGGTTCCGGTTGCGCTGGCGGGGCGTCCTGCTCGGCGTGGCCGCCGCCGCGGTCTTGACGGCGGGGGTCGAATACTTTCTGCGGCGGCCACCGGACTCCACTGGGCCGAACCCAGACCTTGTGGCGATTCTCCCTTTCCGCACCGCTGGGGCGAGCCCAGAGCTAGCCTGGCTGCGCGAAGGGATGGTGGATTTGCTGACCTTGAAGCTCGCCGGAGAGGGGGGCCTCCGCGCCGTTGAACCGAGGACCTTACTTAGTGCGTGGAGTCGCGCGGGCGGATCGGCTGGCAGGGAAATCGCGGTCGCGTCCGCCATGGAGATCGCGCGACACGTAGGCGCGGGCCGCATCCTCGATGGGAGCGTGGTGGGTACCACGGCTCACGTGACGCTGAGCGCGTCGCTGCTCACGATTCCGCGCGGAAGCGCCGTGTCGCAAGCCAGCGTCGAGGGGCCGATCGACAGCCTCTCCGCTCTCGTTGATCTGCTTGCTGCGCGCGTCCTGAGTCTGCAGGCGGGAACCGAGACCTCGAGGCTTCCTTCGCTGATGAGCGTTTCGCTGCCGGCGATCCACGCATACCTCGCGGGCCGTGCCGCTTTCCGGCGGGGCCGGTTCGATGAGGCATTCGAACGATTTCGCGACGCGACGGTCATCGACTCCAACTTCGCCGTGGCGGCACTGGAGCTGGTTCATGCTTCAATTTGGACGGCCCCGGCGGGCGAAGCCGCTGACCGCGGGAAGCGCCTGGCATTGGCAGGACGCAACCAGCTCGGTCCCGGCGATCGCGCGCTGATCGACATCTGGGCCCGTCCAGTGACCGAATGGCCAGAGCTCTTCCGGAGTTGGCGTGCCGCCGCGAACGCTTACCCTGGCCGGGCCGAGGTCTGGTACGGCCTGGGCGACGCGTATTATCACCACGGGGCGCGAGTGGGCCTCGCGGAGCCTTTCCGGCTCGCGGCCGACGCATTCCGACGCGGCTGGATCATCGACTCCACGAGCGGAGACGAGTTCCAGGTGCCCGACAATTCGCCGGCTCTCGTTGAGCCCATCAACCACCTCGTGGAGATGGCGCAAGTGCAGGGCGACACGCTCTCGGTGCGCCGGCTCGTGGCACTGGGGTTGGCTTCGGATTCCACCAGCTTCCGGAGCGACTATCTGCGCTGGCATGCCGCACTCGCAGCCGGCGATTCGGCTCGCCGCGCCTTCTGGGCCGACTCCCAGCGACTGCACGTGCTGACGGTCGCGAGCATCCATCGGTTTACGGGGTCGTCCGGTGTCGGGATGGAAGACTACCTGCGCTCCGGCGAACTGATGCTCCCGCATTGGGAAGCCGGGGACTCGGCAGAAGGCGTGTTCGAGCGCAGCGTCCTTGCCCTCAACGGGGGGCGTCCGAGCGAAGCGGCGAGCCTGATGCGTGGGCATCTCGACGCGCCGGACGGGAGCATGGGACTTCCGATAGGCCAGGCGCTTTATTGGGGAGGCAGCAGGATTGCAGCAGTGGCGACTGCCCGGCGTCTCACGCGGATCGTAGCCGCTGGAGTCACCGGCGGGTTGCCGCTGCAGTGGCAACTTCAGAGTCTCTGTGCGCTGGCGACCTGGCGTGCCGCGCGGGGTGATTACGCCTACACGGAGATCGCGGTCCGCCGGCTCCGCAGCGCGGTGATACGGGGGTTGCCTCCTGACGATTCCGTCGCGGTCGCGAACTTCCGGACGCTCTGTGTAGCGCTGCTCGACGCGACGCGTGCGACAGCGCTCCACTTGGTTGGCGCCCCGGGCGCGCTCGATCGGGCGGACACCGCGGCCCTCACTTACAACGTCGGCGTGAGCATGCCGCCCAACCTCGTGATCGCGCGCCTTGCCGAGGCCCAGGGCGACCTGCCCCGCGCCCTCCGAGCAGTGCGGCGCGGGAGCGGATACGACCTGTTTCCGCTCTGGTACTTGTCCACCTTCCTTCACGAGGAGGGTCGGCTTGCCGCGCTGACGGGCGATACCGCCGGCGCCATCCGCGCGTACCAGCACTATCTCGCCCTGCGGCCGGATCCTGAACCGGAGGTGAAGCCGGAGGTCGAGCGGGTGCGCGTAGAGCTGGGGAAGCTGAAGCGGCAGCGTGGGTCGTGATATCGCCCGCCCTGGCGCGACTGGACGGCTTGAGCTCGGTCCGCGGCGGTCAGTATGTCGTAGAACACTGCATCCGAAAATCGGCGGTACAGCCCTCTCGCGACCGGCCCGGTCGCCAGAGGGCGGGGCGGGGCTATCAACGTTGATAGGTGGCGGGCCAGCGTAGCGGGCCGTAGGTTCGGCGTCGGGATGGACACCTGCCCGCGACGGACAGATCGGACTACGCACTGACTGAACTCCTGCTTTCAGCGCTTGTCGGCGGCCTGCTCGGCTCTGTGGCGACGTTTGTCGGGCAAGTGTGGATTGAGCGTATCCGCCATCGGGCCGATATCGCCGTCGAGTTCATCCAATGGTGCGATGTCGTCTGGCTCGCCGTTGGTCGGATGGAGTCGAGTAAAGCCCACACATTCGAGGGCGTGCCCCCTGAGAAGCGGGCTATCGGGTTGAAGGTATACGAGGAGAACCGCGACACGGCACTTACCGAGTTGCTTCGCAACGCCCCAACGGCCAAGGTTGCCATCGGCTGGGGAGCCGGGAAGGAATATGACATGGCCAGGCGCGTTGGAACCTTGGCACTCGAAGCAACGCGAACGATGACACGCGCTCGTAAGGATACGTGGGACGCAGATCGTGAAAAGGCAATGGCATTGATCGATGAAGCCGACAAGGTCCGACTCGCCCTTTATGAACGACTTGTGACCGCCGGCAGCCTACCTATCGTGCTCGGTCGGTACCGCGAACTTCTGCTGCCTCGCATCCCAACCCTACCGTAGCGATTTCCTCAAGTATTGGCGGGCGTTTGGACGGGTGAGAGCGGGTGAAGAGCAGGTGACGGCGGGTGCTAAGTTGTTGCGGGCACTCGATCAACGAGGCGGGGCGGGGGCTCCGGACGGCCTGATAAGCGTGAGGTCGGAAGTTCAACTCTTCCCAGGCCCACTCGGATACAATCGCTTGCCCCGCTCGCGCCTTACGGCTCGGGCGGGGTTCTTACTTGGCGGCCGTCCGGCGGCAGGGAGCCGCGCGTGCCGCCGGGGCCCCCTCCCCCTCCCCCCACCCCCCCCTCACGCGACCCCCGTTTTCGTGCTAGGATCTCC
>DASTCF010000147.1:0-5258 GCA_035711365.1 Gemmatimonadales bacterium | reverse complement strand
TGTTGATCGAGGGCGGATTGCTCATATAGACCCGGAGTCCCGGGATCGCCGACAGCTTCCGGGAGAGTTCGCGGGCGACTTCATCGGCGTGGGGGCGCTCCCCGCGCGGCTTGAGATGAATGAAGAGCCGGCCCTGATTGATGGTCGCACTCCGGCCGCCCGCCCCAACTGATGAAGAGAATCCCTCGATGGACGGATCGGCCTGGACGATCGCCGCCGCGGCTCGCTGGTGCGCCACCATGGCGTCGAAGCTCGTGCCGGCCACGGTCTCGGTGGTGCCGGAGAGTTGGCCGGTATCCTCGCTCGGAATGAACCCCTTGGGCGCCAGGACGCCGAGCACCACGGTGCCGATCAGGATGACTGCGCTGAAGGCGAGCGCAACCGGCCGGTGACCCATCACCCAGGCCAGGCTCCGCTCGTACGCCCCGAGCGTCCGCTGGTACACGCCCTCGATGGTCTGGTGGAACCGGCCGTGACGCTCCTCCCCGGGCGGCCTCAGGAACCGGCTGCAGAGCATCGGCGTCAGAGTCAGCGACACGAACCCGGAGACTAGGATCGCCACGGCGATCGTGACGGCAAACTCCTCGAACAGCCTCCCGATGAGCCCCCCCAGCAGCAGGACCGGAATGAACACTGCCACCAGCGAGAGCGTCATCGAGATGACGGTGAACCCGATCTCCCGGCTGCCGCGGAGCGCCGCCTGCAGCACCGGCTCGCCGCGCTCGATGTGGCGCACAATGTTCTCCAGCACCACGATCGCGTCGTCCACGACGAAGCCGACGCACAGGGTGAGCGCCATGAGCGACATGTTGTCGAGACTGTACCCCAGCAGGTACATCACTGCGAAGGTGCCGACCAGGGAGAGCGGCAGGGAGAGGCTGGGGATGATGGTGGCCCTGAGATTCCTCAGGAAGAGGAAGATCACCATCACCACCAGGCAGAGCGTGAGGAGGAGGGTGAACTTCACGTCCGTCACCGACTCGCGAATCGTCGCGGAACGATCATACAGCGTGGCGACCTCGACCGAGGGCGGGATCTCGGCGGCGAGGCGCGCCATCGCGCCCTTTACCCGCTCGGCCACCTGCACCGTGTTGGTGCCCGGCTGCCGCTGGATCGCCAGAACGATGGACCGGTCTCCGTTGAACCAGCTCGCCACCTTGGTGTCCTGCACGCTGTCCACCACGCGACCCAGATCGCCCAGGCGCACCGGCACACCATTCCGCGTGGTCACGATCAGCGAGCGAAACTCGGCGGCGCTGGTGAGTTGCCCTTCGCTCTCCACGGCGTACGCCTTGTCGGTCCCCCAGAGCACGCCGGTGGGGAGATTGACGTTGCCGTTCTCGACGGCGGTCGCCACCTCGTCGATGCCGATGTTGCGGACGGCAAGCGCCTGAGGATCGAGCTGGATGCGGACGGCGTACTTCTGCGAGCCGTACACCTGCACCTGGGCCACGCCGTCGACCGTCGAGATCCGCTGGGCCAGCACCGTCTGGGCGTACTCGTCGAGCTGGGAGAGCGGGAGCGTCTTCGTCCGGAGCGCGTAGTAGAGGATCGGGCTCGCGGCCGGGTCCACCTTCTGGTAGCTGGGCGGGAGGATGTCGCGCGGGAGCTGGCGCTGCGTCTTGGCGATCGCCGCCTGGACATCCTGCGCGGTCGCGTCGATGTCCCGGGAGAGTGCGAACTGCAGCGTGATGGACGTCGAGCCCTGGCTGCTGCTCGACGTCATCGTCTCGAGGCCCGCGATGGTGGAAAACTGCTTCTCCAGCGGGGTCGCGACCGCGGATGCCATGGTCTCCGCGCTGGCGCCGGAGAGCGACGCGCTGACTGAGATGGTCGGGTAGTCGACCGAGGGCAGGTCGCTCACCGGCAGCTGCCGGTAGGCGATCAGCCCGAAGATCAGAATCCCCGCCATGACCAGCACCGTCATGACCGGGCGGCGGATGAACAGTTCGGAGATACCCATACGACCTCCTACCTGGCCGGAGCCGGCTCCGCAGCCGAACGCAGCTGCACCCTGGCACCGGGCCGGAGCAGCAACTGCCCGTCGGTCACCACGCGATCCCCCGAGCGCACCTCGCCCCGCACGATCGATAACTCACCGGATTCCCGTTCCACGGTCACCTTCGTCATCGCGGCCGCGCTGTCCCGCACGACGAAGACGTACGTCCCCTGCTGGCCGCTCATGACCGCCGCGCTGGGTACCACCAGCACGCTATCCTCGACGAAGAGCCGGATGCGCACGTTGACGAAGCCGCCCGGCCACAGAGTCCCCTCCCGGTTCTGGAACTCCCCCTTGAGCATGATGGTGCCGGTCGTGCTGTCGACGGCGTTATCCACGAAGGTCAGCGCGCCCTCGGTCTCGGAACCTCCGCCCGTCGGTGTCGCCAGGACCGGAATCCGGGAGCCGCGGTATCGTTGAATGACGCCGAGATTGGAGGCGGGCACCGCGAACCGCACCAGGATGGGGCGGACCTGATTGATGGTGACGAGGACGGTTTCGTTCGCGCGGACGAGGTTGCCTTCCCGCACCATCAGGCTGCCGGTGCGCCCCGCGATCGGGGCCCTGATGGTGGCGTATTGAAGATTCAGCCGGGCCTGCTGCACGGCCGCCCGGGAGGCGGCCAGGGTGGCCTCCGCCGCGCCGGCGTCGGCCCTGGTCTGGTCGAATTCCTGCTGCGTGATGTACTGCTTCTCCGCAAGCGAGGCGGAGCGCTGCAGCTCCTGCCGAGCGTTGTCGGCACGAGCCTGGTCCCGTGCGAGAATGCCCTCGGCCTGATCCATCCCTGCCCGAAACGGGCGGGAATCGATCTGAAAGAGCACCTGGCCGCGGGCCACCTCATCGCCCTCGCGGAAACTCACCAGGTTGAGCTGGCCGCTGATCTGGGGCTGGATCGTCACAGTCTGAATCGGCTCGACCGTCCCCACCGCCACCAGCTCGAAAGGCACCGACCGAAGCTCCGCGGTCCCGACCGTGACCGGTACGGCGGCCGGCGACGCCGGCTGGTCGGTGCCGCACGCCAGGAGGAGCGCGGACAGGCCGGCGCTGACGATTCGAAGCGATCTCATCACGGCGGTCGATCCAATCTGAAGAATCGCTCAAGATACACCCCAAAATCCTCGAGGGGACCCCCGCTTTCGCGAAGGTCCCCTCGATTCACTGGCCATCTGCCCATCAGCCCATCCTAGATCATCCGCACTCACTGAACCCGCACACATGGCACTTCATGCACCCCTCGGCGAATTCGAGCTGGGAGCCGCAATCGGGACAGGCACCCGCGAAGCTCTCGCCCATCCCCTCGAGCTTCATCTGCTGTGAGCCCTGGGTCACCCGCACCGTCGGTGCGACCTCGGCCACCGGCTGCGCAGCGCCCGGGATCAGCTCCTGCTGGATGCCCTGCTTCTCGTGCATCCACTTCTCAATCGCGATGCCCACCGCGTCCGGCACCGAAAGCACCTTGTTGGGCCCGAGTCCGATCGTCCGGTCCGAGCTGATGCCCCGTAGCTGGCGGTAGATCTCGGTCATCGGGATCCCCGACCGCAACGCGAGCGAGAGCAGCCGCCCCATGGCCTCGACGTCGGCCATCAACGCCCCACCCGCCTTGCCGAGGCTCATGAACATCTCGAACGCCTGGCCCTTGTCGTCTTCCGTTATGGTGACGTACAGGGTGCCGAGGGGCGTGTCCACCCGGCGCGTGGTGCCGCGAAGCGTCTCCGGGCGGCTGCGCTTCTGCCGCCGCTGCAGGTTTTCCGCCTCCAGCTCGTGGACCAGCTTCCGCAGCCGCTCGTTTTCGGCCCGGATCTCGGCCAACTCCCCCATGAGGTCCGCGGCCGCGACCAACCCGCTTCCCCGCTTCCCCGCTTCCCCACCCATCGCCAGATCCGCCCTTGCCTCCGAGGCCCCAGTGGCGATCGCCTGGGCATGAACCTTCTGCGCCGTCGCGCCCGTCGACAGCACCTGCATGTCGCGGCTGCCGTCCCGGTAGACCGTCACGCCCTTGCAGTTGAGGTGGTAGGCGAGGCGGTAAATCTCCTCGACGTACTCCTCGGTCGAGTCATTGGCGAAGTTGCAGGTCTTGGAGATGGCGCTGTCGTTGAATTCCTGATACGCCGCCTGCATCCGGATGTGCCACTCAGGCTTGATGTGGTTCGCGGTCACGAACACCCGTTGCCACTTGGCCGGCACTTCCGGGAAGTTGATGTGCCCCGCCTCGGCGATCTGCTGCATCAGCTTCTCGGAATACCATCCCTCGCGCTTCGCGATCGCCACGAAGTCTTCGTTGACGTCCGGCATCAGCACGCCGGCTTGATTCCGCATGAACGCGACCGCGAAGAGCGGCTCGATGCCCGAGCTGCACCCCGCGATGATCGAGATGGTGCCGGTCGGCGCCACGGTGGTGACGTTGCAGTTCCGGAGCTTGCGCATCGGGCGGATCCGGTTGCCACGCGGATCCCGCGCGCAGGTCTCGTCCGGACCCCAGATGCTCTTCTCCCACTCGGCGAACGGGCCCCGGATGCCGGCCAGCCGCTCGGACTCGACCTTGGCCTCCTCGTCCACGAACTGCTGCATCCGCCGGCCCAGCGCCACGGCCTCCTCGGAGTCGTACGGGATCCCCATCTTGATGAGGACATCCGCCCAGCCCATCACGCCGAGGCCGATCCGCCGGATCCGCTGCGCCAGGTCGGTGATCTCCTCGAGCGGGTACGAGTTGGCGTCGATGACGTTCTCGAGGAAGTGAGTCGTGAGCTGCACCGTCTGCCGGAGCCGGTCCCAGTCGATCCGGCCGTCGGTGACGAACACGCCCAGGTTGATCGAGCCGAGGTTGCAGACATCGTACGGCAGGAGCGGCTGCTCGCCGCAGGGATTCGTGGCCTCGTAGGCGCCCAGGTGCGGCACCGGATTGTAGTAATTGGCCTTGTCGATGAAGAACACCCCCGGCTCGCCGGTCTTCCAGGCGCCGTGGATGATCTTCCGCCACACGTCCCGCGCCGGCAAGCTGCCGACCACCTGCCCCGACCGCGGATGGATCAGGTCATAGTTGCCATCCTGCTCGACCGCCTCCATGAACGCGTCGGTGACCGCCACCGAGATGTTGAAGTTCGTGATCTTGGTGATGTCGTCCTTGCACGAGATGAACTCGAGGATGTCCGGGTGGTCCACCCGGAGGATCCCCATGTTGGCGCCGCGCCGGGTGCCGCCCTGCTTGACCACCTCGGTGGAGGCGTCGTACAGGGTCATGAAGGAGACGGGGCCGGAGGCG
>DASTCF010000146.1:0-36735 GCA_035711365.1 Gemmatimonadales bacterium | reverse complement strand
GTCGGGCCCCCCGCGAGGCGAATCCCGGCGCCTGCGGTCCCCAGCCGCAGCAGCCTGAAGCCGACCTCCGGCGCCAGCTCGTAGAGCGTGAAGCCGGCGTCGTCCGCCGTGAGCGAGACTCCCCCGCCGGCCAGCCGCAGGCCGCTCTCCACCCGAAAGAGGCGGAGGCCGATGCGTACGGCCCCTGCCTTCCTCGAGGCAGCGATCCCGAGTGCCGTTCCCGGGCCGGGGCCGGCGGAGAGTCCCTCCGAAGGGCTCTCCGCCCCGGCACCGAACCATACGGTACTGACTTCCGGCGAGAGGCCCCAGCCTCGCTCCTGGGCGGCGGCCGGGGCGGGGCTCGACGCGAGTACCGCCAGGACAGCCATGGATGCCGGTCCGGTCCGCCGCATGAAGCCTCCCGTCACTTCACTTCGAGATTGAGCCAGCCGTTTGCGTTGAGGTTCTTGTCGAGCACCACCCAGTGCCCGATGGAGCTTGAGCGGCCCGCTACCGAATCCGCCACGGCGAAGCCGATGATGTCGTCGTTGCTCTTGATGAAGTTATAGATCGCATTGAGCAGGTCGCTGCCGGACTGGGCGGCCTTGATGACGCGGACGACGCCATCCGGCGTCACGACTTTGGTGTCCTTGATGGCCTTGAAGTCCTTGAACGCCTGGCTCAGCGCGCTCAGCATCGTTGCGGCACGGTCCTCGTCCGTCCGGATCGCGCAGGCGCCATCGTCGTCCTCCAGCGCGAAGACCAGATACGCCTTCCCGGGGTACTGCTGCTGGAACGCGTCCATCTGCGCGACCGTGAACACCTGTGCCGAGCCGGACCAGTTGCTCGAGTTCATGTCCCAGGTATAGCCCGAGGGAGCGTGCTCGCCGACGCACTGGTAGCTGAGCAGATTGATCGTATCGGCCGCGCTGGTGGGGCCCATGATGTGGAGTTCAAACTCCGGGTTCCCCTTGAGCCACCCTTCGTAGTCGCCGTTGAACCACGCGCGCGTGAGGCGGAGTGCCGGTGTCGGGGTCCCGCCGCCGCCGCCGCCGCAATCCACGGTGCAGATGGCTTCCGTCGCTCCCTCGAGGCGTTCGAAATCGGTCTCGGCCGGAACCAGCGCGAGGACCGGCAGGTCCGGTGGCGTGGCCGCGCTCAGTACCCGGCGCCGCCCCTCCGTATCGAAGGCGACGGGAGCCTCGTGGTCCCTGAGTGCCGTGGCCACCAGCACGTTCGGACCGCCGGCCCAGCGCTCACGGTGGCCGGGAACCGGGAAATAGAGTTCCGAGGCGAGCCCGGAACTCGCGTCGCCAGTGACGGCCGCCTCATCCTCACCGGCCGCGCGGGCGATCGCGGCCAGGACGCGGCCATTGTCCTCCTTGAGCAGGCGCTGGAAGTGGAGCTTGTGCTCCGCAACTCTGGAGGCGTCGAGGCGGCTTTGCAGGTCCCGCCGGAACGCGGGATCGCCCAGCGCCCTGGCCAGGCGCCGGGCCTGGCGCTCCAGCCGCGCCGTCTCGGCCTGCTCGGGTGTCGACGCGGACGCCGCCGCCGCGGTGGGTTCCGTCGGAGTGGGAGTGTTACGGTCGGCGCAGCCGGCCGCAGGGGCCAGCAGCAGGAACGCCGCCAGCAGTCGCCTGGTGGACATACGGCCTCCTCGGGGGTTGAGTGCGCGCCGACGGCTGGCGCCGGTGTGACGGCACGCGCACGGTACGCCGAGGAGTGTTGGGAGATGGTACCCGGAACGCGCGAGGCGGCGCCTAGAGTTCCAATTCGCGGATGCGGGCGAGACCGATGCGGAGGGGCAGGAGGGTTGTGATCACGCAGATGGCCGTCACCGCGCCGAACGCCGCGATCATCTCCGGGCTGACCACCGGTGTCCCGCCCCGGCTCAGCACGCGGAGATAGGCCGCCACGGGCACGGCCTCGATCACCAGAATGAGCGCGAGCAACGAAAGGCTCGCCATCATGAACACGAGCCCGCCGAAACTGGTGGGAATCTGCGCCACATTCTCGGTGCCGAACTGCGGAAACAGCGCGCCGAGCCCGAGCGCGAGCGCGCTCACGGCCAGGGTGAAATAGGCGATGGTCAGCACGCTCACCAGCATGATGAACGTGTTCGCCTCGAGGAGCGTGTTGGTCACGACGGTCAGCACGAGCGCCACGGCGAGCAGCGGGAGGGTGCCGATCCAGTACTTGCTCCAGAAGAGCGCCTCGAGATTGAGCGGGCTCGACTTGAGGAGCCAGAGCTCGCGCCCCTCGAGGGAAATCGCGGGGAAAATGAACCGCGCGGCGATCGCCGCGAGCACGAACCCGGCGAGCCCCTGGTTCAGGAACACGATGAGTGTCACGAGGAAGACGGGGACGCGCTCGCCGGAGAAGAGCTGCAGCGTCTGGATGTTGAAGACGTACACCGCGAGGAGCACGCCGAGGAGGATGAGCTGGCTCCATTGCGTGGTGTCCCGGAAGAACAATCGGAGATCCTTGAGGATGAACTCCCGCCGGGCGGGCTCCACGCGGCGGAGGAACGGCCCGAGGGCCCGCTCCCAGCCGCCGCCGCGCACGAAGGTGTCCTTGCCTTCCTGGGCCTTGCTGAATCCCGACAGGTAGAACCGCTGGTGGAGGGCGGACCCGACGACGCCCAGCGCCCCGGCCGTCGTCCACAGCATCACGATCGGCAGCGGGTCGGCGATCAGCAGCAGCCAGTTCATCACCATGTCGGCCGCCCACTGGCTCGGCAGCAGCGGGCTGGTCGGGCCGCGCAGCACGGTGAAGTAGTCGAGCAGGTTGCGGAAGCCCTCCGGCCGGGCGAGCTGCTCCGGTCGGATCAGGCGGAAGAGCAGCACCACGCCACCGGCGGCGGCCACCGCGACCAGTGACAGCAGGTCACGGGTCCGGCGGGCCGGGAAGATGTTCACCAGCAGGAGCGTAATCGCCGAGCCCAGGATGGCCGGGAGGAGCAGGAAGGGAACGACCGCGGCGAGGACGACCATGGGGTACAGCCAGCCGCCCTCGAACACCATGCCGTACGCGGTGAAGATCGGCACCGCGAGCAATGCCACCATCCAGGAGGAATGCACCACGGTTTCGGCGAGCTTTGCCAGGTAGAATCGCAGCCAGTCGATGGGCGCCGAGACGACGAGGTCGAGATCCTTCGCCAGGAAGAAGGTCGAAAGCGCGGTGATGATGTTCGAGAGCAGGAGGACCCCGAGGAACGCCAGCAGAATCACGCCGAGAAACTTGGCGGCTACCAGCACGCCGATGTCCGGTACGCCCTTGAAGTACCGGAGGACCCGGTACGAGATCCCGAACAGCGCCGACCAGAAGCCGAACCCGACGAGGGCCAGGAGCAGCACGCGCGCGCCGGCGCCCGAGCGTTCCTGGCGCACCCGGGCCAGCGCCGTCCGCCACTTCGGCGTCAGCAGCGTCCAGAGCGGGGGCTGCCGCGGGGCGGCGAGGGGGCTCGCGGCCTCAGTCATCCAGGATACCTCCCAGCTCGCTCACCACCTCACCCCCGGTCAGACGGAGGAAGAGTCGCTCCAGGTTCATGCCCTCGGTCGCCGTCTCGCGGTGGATCTCCTCCATCGTCCCTGAGGCGATCAGGCGGCCGCCGTGGATGATGGCCACACGGTCGCACATTTCCTCGGCGATCTCGAGTGTGTGCGTGCTCATGAGGACCGTGCCTCCCTTCCGCACGAAGGCCCGGAGTAGGTCCTTGAGCGTGCGCGCGCTCTTGGGATCGAGGCCGACGAGCGGCTCGTCCACGACGATGACTTCCGGCCGGTGAACGAGGGCGCTCGAGATCAGCAGCTTTTGCCGCATGCCATGGCTGTACGATTCGGTCAGCTCGTCCTTCCACGGGGCAAGCTCGAACACCTCGAGCAATTCATCGATTCGCCGTTCCACCCCCGGGCCGTCCTGCCCGTACAGCGCCGCGACGAAGCGCAGGAACTCGGCGCCCGTCAGCTTCTCGTAGACGTACGGCCGGTCGGGGATGAAACCGAGCTTGGCCTTCGCGGCCTCGGGGTTCCGGTGGATATCTTCGCCCGCGATCGCGACGGTCCCGCTGGTGGGCTGGAGGATGCCGGCGATCATCCGGAGCGTCGTGGTCTTGCCGGCGCCGTTCGGTCCCAGGAATCCGAAGAGCTCCCCCCGGGGCACCTCGAGATCGAGCCGGTTCACGGCAGTGAAGCGCCCGTACTGCTTCGTCAGGCCCTCAAGGCGGATCATTGCTGCTCCTGCCGTGCGACCAGGCGCGGCCGCACGGCTCCCACAAGTGAAACGAGCTCGGCCGGACGGGCCAGCCCGTCGGTCAACAGGCGAACGTGGTTGGCATCGGCGGGAACCTGGCCCAGCGTCGGATCCACCGCGAGCCACCGGTCGACATAGACCTCCGCCCACGCCCTGTACTGGAACCGCCCTCCCGCGTACACCAGGCCGGCCACCGGTCGTGCCGGGAGGCCGACGGACTGTGCCATCACGACGAACATCACGGCGCGATCGGAGCTGTCGCCGCGCCGCGTTTCGAGAGTCCGCTGAAGTCCGATGAGATCGGACGGGGCGCCGGGCGTGACATTGCTGCTCACCCACGCCGCCAGACGCCTCGCCGCCTCGGTCGCATCGCCGGTGCCGCGCAGCGCCAGCCGGGCGAGCTGGGTCACGTGGGGGTCCGGCCGCCGCTCGCCGAGGTATCCGGCGACAGCCGAATCCCGAATCGGGAGCGGAACCTCTGCCTCGGGATGGGATTCCGTCGTGCGGACGACGGTTGCACCCTCGAGACTTTGCCCGGGCCCGCGCAGCGGTCCTGCCGGCGGGATCAGCCCCTCGCCCAACATCACCTCGCGTGTCAACGCAGGGGGAGCCACGGCAGGGCGGGCCACCAGCTCCAGCGGGGCGGTGCGAACCGGATTCGGGCGGCGCCGGACATAGCCGGAATTGGCAAGCTCGAATGCAGTCTCCCGCCAGGCCAGCCCGAGCGGCGTCGAAGCCTGAATCACCGAGCCCTGGCGATCGATCCAGGCGGCGACCGGGAGCCCCCGGTCCATCCACTCGGCCCGCCAGGCCCGGACCGTGTCCGCATGCGCCGGCTTCCACGCCCCGGAAGTGTCCCGGGCCGCGCTGTCCACGACGACGAACAGGCTCTCCGCCGTCACCGCCACCGCCAGCCGCCTGAGAAGGAGGAAATGCGGATCGAGGACGGACACGTCCGCACGCCGGCCGTTCTCGAGCACGCCGGCTGCTGCGAGTTTGAGCGGGAGCGCGTCGGGCAGGACCGTTCCCGGTGGCAGCCGCATCTCGGCGGTATCGGCGTCGAAGACCTGACCCCCGCGCCGGGTCGCTACCAGGAGGGTGTCACCAATGACCCGGGCCTGGATTGATGCCTGCCCGACCTCGCCGGACGTGAAGCTCACGAATTCGCGCAGCCGGAGCTCGCCGGCGTACTCGGCGTCGGTGCCGGTCAGGATGCGGCGCGGCACCACCGGCAGCGGGACGTCCACATCGGAGCGGAACGAGACCCGGATGCCCCGGGCAGTGGTGTCGGTGGTGATGGAAGCGATCCCGACCTGCCGCACGCCGGCGAACACGGCGTAGAATGTCGTGGCCGGCGGAATCGTCGTTGCCGCGGCCTGATCGTCCGGTGCACCGCCGCCGAACTCGCGGAGCGTCAGCCACCCCAGTGCAACCAGCCACGCCCCGACGATCAGGGCCGCGAGGTGTCGTCGCTTCAGGCCTCGACCCCCCGAACCGCCGCCTCGATGAGCTCGCGGTCCTCCTCCCGGTCCACCACGATGCGCAACTCGGACGGTGACTCCGCGGTCCGCCGGTGGTCGATAAACGTCCGGGCCATCAGCTCCGCCGCCTCGGCGAGGCCGAGTTGTCCGGCCCCGGCTCCGACCGCCGGGGCGGCGACGATATCGAGCCCCCAGGCCGACGCCCGTTGCCACGCGGAGGTGAGGGCGCGCCGGATTGCGTCGCGGGTCGGGTTGGTTTCATCACTCCGGATGACCACGTGCACGACGAACGGCGCGGCGAGGTCGCCGGCGGCGGTCACGACCGCGGAACCCACTTCGAGGGGGGACTGCACCTGCCGCTCGGCGGCGAAGCGCGGGCCGGCGAGCTGGTCCAGCCGGCTCGAGACGGACGCGACAGGATCCAGGCGGTCGGTCGCCGGGCGCAGCACCGCATCGACCTGGAGGAAGGCCAGGTCATCGACCACGACAGCGATCACTGCGGCTGAGCCTCGCGTGCCCGGCGATACATCTCCATGGCCTCTTCCGGGCGCCCCTGCCGGTCCAGCACGCGCCCCATGAGCTGGAACGGCTTCGGATTCGTCGGTTCCAGGGCGGCGGCGCGTTCGAGGGCGGCCAGCGCGCCGGCCTGGTCGCCGGCCTGGTTCAGCGCTTCTCCGAGATAGTAGTGCGTCGAGGCCTGCTCGGGAGCGAGGGCGGCAGCCTGGCGCAGGTGGACGGCGGCATCGGCGGCGAGCCCCTTTCGCCAGAGCGCGAAGCCGAGCTCGAATTGCGGCGCGGGATCGGTGGGGAAGAGTTTGATCGCCCGGTGCAGGTCGGTCTCCGCCTCGGTGTATTCTTTCCGCCTCGCCTGGAACGCCCCACGGGCCACGAGTGCGTCCGGACGCGCGCCATGGCGGCGGACTGCCTCGCTCAGGTGTTCCAGCGCGCGTGCCTCTTCCCCGACCGCCTCCAGAAGGGCGGCATACTCGAGCCGTGCCTCGAGGTGGTCCGGGGCCGCGTCGAGCAGGTCCGCGTAGGCCGTCAGCGCGTCGGCTCGCCGGCCACGATGGACGGCGTCACGGCCGCGGCGGAGGAGCCGGTCGGTCTCGCTCTCCTCCGGCGGCGCCTGGGCGTCGCCCACGCCGTCGATCGGAATTCCGGCCGCGAACGGCCGGAGCGGGAACGCGGCGTCCGTGGCGCGGGCAAGCGGATCGCCTTCCAGCTCGCTGGCAGAAAAGAGCTCGCCGAGCGCTTCCTGGCGGCCGCTGCTCCGGCTGTGACGGGATCGTCGCATTCTGGAGAATGGGGAAGGAGGAATGTTGCCAGAACCAGTTGGATGAACGGTAACGAGGGCGGCCGAAAAGGGGTACCGGAGGCGGACGGGCGGGAAGGCGGAAGTGGTGGAAGGAGCGGAAGGGGGAGTTGAACGCCAAGGCCGGCCCCGGATAGTTTTCGCTTCTTATGGCCGAAGAGAACCTGATCGTCCGCGGCGCTCGAGAGCATAACCTCAAGAACATCTCCGTCACCATTCCGCGGAACCGCCTGTGCGTGATCACCGGCCTGTCGGGGTCGGGGAAGTCGTCGCTCGCCTTCGACACCATCTACGCCGAGGGGCAGCGGCGGTATGTCGAGTCGCTTTCGGCCTACGCCCGGCAGTTCCTGGGCCTCATGGAGAAGCCCGACGTCGACGCGATCGAGGGTCTTTCTCCGGCGATCTCCATCGAACAGAAGTCCACTGGCCACAATCCCCGCTCGACCGTGGGCACGGTGACGGAAGTCTACGACTACCTGCGGCTCCTGTGGGCGCGCGCTGGCGTGCCGCACTGTCCCAACGACGGGAGTCCGGTCGAGCGCCAGAGCGCCACCCAGATCACCGACACCATGCTCGGTTGGCCGGAGGAAACGCGCATCGAGATTCTGGCCCCGCTGGTGCGGGGCCGGAAGGGCGAGTTCAAGGAGCTGTTCGAGGACATCCGCCGGCGGGGTTTCGTGCGCGTGCGGGTGGACGGCCGGACCAGCGACTTGGCGGAGGTGACGGCGCTCAACAAGCGCCAGAACCACGACATCGCGGTCGTCGTGGACCGCCTCGTCGTGCGCGCCGCGGACCGCGGCCGGATCAATGACTCGATCGAGACCGCGCTCAAGGTGGCGGATGGGGTGGTGGAGGTCGTGAAGCACCGCGGCGAGGCGGGGAAGCGGGGCAGCGGGACGGAATCGGTGATGTTCTCGGAGCGCTTTGCCTGTCCGACGTGCGGGCTCTCGCTGCCGGAGTTGGAGCCGCGCCAGTTCTCCTTCAACTCGCCGTTCGGCGTGTGCCAGGAATGCCACGGGCTCGGCACGCGGCGTGAGGTGAACGCCGACCTCGTCCTCGGCGATCCGAGCATCTCGATCCTCGAGGGCGTGATCCTGCCCTGGGGTGAGCCGACGGGCTACCTCCGGAAGGTCGTGCTCCCGACCCTGGCGAAGGCGCTCAAATTCGACCTGGCCGCCCCGTGGAGCGCCCACGGCGAAGCGGCCCGGAACGCCATCCTCCGCGGCGCGCCCGGGCGGACCTTCCGGTTCGCACTGGAGGGGGCGCGGGGCCGGAATGAAGTGGAGAGCGAGTGGGAGGGCGTGCTGCTGAACGTCGAGCGGAGATACCGCGAATCGACCAGCGACGCCGTCCGCACCTCCCTCGAGGAATACATGGTCGAGCAGCCCTGCCAGGCCTGCGGCGGACGGCGGCTCAGGCCCGAGAGTCTCGCCGTGCTGGTGCACGGGCGGAGCATCGGCGACATCGTGGACCTGCCGGTGGAGCAGGCCCTCGAATTCTTTGAAGGCATTCCGCTGCGCGGGAATGGGCGGGCCGGACTGGACCCGGATGTCGCCGGCCCGATCCTCAAGGAGGTGAGCGACCGGCTGCGCTTCCTCTGTGACGTGGGGCTCGAGTACCTGACGCTCGGCCGCGGGGCCGGCTCGCTCTCGGGCGGCGAAGCGCAGCGGATCCGGCTGGCGACCCAGATCGGCTCCCGGCTCGTCGGCGTGCTGTACATCCTTGACGAACCGAGCATCGGCCTGCATCAGCGCGACAACGAGCGCCTGCTCGGCACGCTGCGCGGCCTTCGGGACCTCGGTAACACCGTCATCGTGGTCGAGCACGACGAGGACACGATTCGGGCCGCGGACCACGTCATCGACCTCGGGCCGCGCGCCGGACGGTTCGGCGGTGAAGTCGTGGCCGAAGGGACCGTGGATGAGGTGTTGCGGCACCCGACATCCCTGACCGCCCGTTACATGCGGAAGGAGCTCCGCATCCCGGTCCCCGCTGCGCGCCGCGTCGCGGTCCCGGGCCGGGCGCTGCGCATCATCGGGGCGCGGGCGAACAATCTCCGCGACCTCAGCGTGGAGATTCCGCTCGGGCTCTTCGTCGCGGTGACCGGGGTGTCGGGCTCCGGCAAGTCCAGTCTCGTGACCGACATCCTGTATCAGGCGCTGGCGCGCCACTTCTACCGCGCCCGCCTCGTGCCCGGCGGACACGACCGCATCGAGGGCCTGGAGGAGATCGACAAGGTCATCGACATCGACCAGAGTCCGATCGGCCGGACGCCACGCTCGAATCCCGCGACATACACCGGGCTCTTCACGCCGATCCGCGAGCTCTTCACCCAGTTGCCGGAGGCCAAGATCCGCGGCTATGGCCCGGGGCGATTCTCGTTCAACGTGAAGGGTGGCCGGTGCGAGGCCTGCCAGGGCGATGGGCTGGTCAAGATCGAAATGCACTTCCTGCCGGACGTCTACGTGCCGTGCGAGGTGTGCAAGGGGCGGCGCTACAATCGGGAGACGCTGGAGGTGCGCTACCGGGGCCGGAGCATCGCCGACGTGCTCGACCTGACCGTGGCGGAAGGGCTCGAATTCTTCAGCAGTCAGCGGCGGATCGCCGAGAAGCTCGAGCTGCTGAACGACGTCGGGCTGGGCTACATCCACCTCGGCCAGTCGGCGACGACCCTCTCCGGCGGCGAGGCGCAGCGCGTGAAGCTGGCGACCGAGCTGGCCAAGCGGGACACTGGCCGGACCCTCTACATCCTCGACGAGCCCACGACGGGGCTCCATTTCGAGGACGTGCGGCTCCTGCTGGACGTGCTGCACCGCCTCGTGGACAAGGGCAACAGCGTCGTGGTGATCGAGCACAACCTCGATGTCATCAAGACGGCGGACTGGATCCTGGACCTGGGGCCGGAGGGTGGGAATCGTGGCGGGCGGCTGGTGGCGCAGGGGACGCCGGAGGCGGTGGCCCGGCTCCCCGAGAGCTATACCGGAAACTTCCTGCGGAAGGTGCTGAACGGCCCCAAGCGGGGCTAGGGCATCCGTACCTCGAAGCGGGGCTCCTTCGCAGCCGGGTCCACCTTGAAGTAGATCCACATCCCCGACAGGCCATGGCCGGGCACCGCGCAGAAGATTCGAAAGCTCCCGCTCGCGGGCGCGGTGAACCGGATGACGTCGGTCGCTTCCTGCGCCAGCCCCTCGGTGGCCTTGCGCGTGAGCGCGCGGGGAATCGCAGGCGTGTCGGCCATGACCGGCATCGGGTCCTTGTCTTCGATGACCATGGCGCTGTGCGGGGTGCCGTCCTTGTTGATGAAGTTCAGCACCACGGTGCTCTTCGGCGGGACGATCAGCGAGGCGTCCCCGCCGACGAACCCGTTGAAGTTGAAGGGGCTCTTGGCGGCGCCGGAGCCGGCGATCAGCTCGAACGTCACGGTGGAGGTGGCCGTATCCCACTTGAGCCACGTTGGGTCCACCGTCTGCGCCGGCAGGGCAGGCGCCGACGCCGCCAGGATTCCGGCGGCGAGGATCAGCGAATTCAGCGGGCGGACCATGTGAACACCCTTTCATTCCTGACGATGCGAGACTGGCGGCGTCCGGGATGAAACTTACATTCTCTGCGCTTCGAATGGATACCGGCAATCGGACTGTCGGACCGTCCACCGGCTCACCCTCCACCCACAGGTACTTCCCGTGATCGCGCGCCGCCTGCTTCTCCCGCTGGCACTGCTCCTGGTACTGCCCGTCGTCCTCCCGGCCCAGCAGACCGATTCCACCCTCCTCACGGTGGACCGCATCTACGCGTCGCCGGACTTCCGGCCGGCCCCATTCAGTCCGCCCAAGTGGCTGGGGGACGGCAGCGCCTACACCACGCTCGAGGCGCCGGCCGGCGGGGCCAAGGGACGGGACATCGTCCGGTATGACACGGAGAAACAGACCCGGGAGGTGATGGTACCCGCGTCACGGCTCATCCCCCCCGGCGACAGCGTGCCATTGGACATCGAGGAGTACGAGTGGTCGAAGGACCAGGCCCAGCTGCTGGTGTTCACCAACTCGAAGCCGGTGTGGCGCACCAACAGCCGCGGCGATTACTGGGTGCTCGACCTGGCGAGCGGACGGCTGCGGCAACTGGGGGGACCGGCCAAGGCGTCCACCCTGATGTTCGCCAAGTTCTCACCCGATGGGCGCCGGATCGGATATGTCCGCGAGAGCAACATCTACGTCGAGGACCTGGCCTCCGGCAGCATCACCCAGTTGACGAGCGACGGCTCCCGGACGGTCATCAACGGGACCTTCGACTGGGTGTATGAGGAAGAGCTTGACCTGCGTGATGGCTGGCGCTGGAGCCCGGACGGCGCACGGATCGCGTACTGGCAGCTCACCGCGGACCGGGTGCGCGACTTCGACCTGATCAACTACACCGATTCCCTCTACTCCCAGGTCGTGCCGATTCAGTATCCGAAGGCCGGCGAGGAGAACTCGGCGGCGCGCATCGGCGTCGTGGCGTCGGTGGGCGGGGACACGCGGTGGATGGACATCCCGGGCGATCCGCGAAACAACTATCCGGCGCGCATGGACTGGGCGGCCAACTCCTCCGAGCTGGCCATCCAGCGGCTGAACCGGCTGCAGAATACGAACGAATTCATGCTCGCTGACGCGGCGGCGGGCACGGTGCGCACCGTCCTGGTCGATCGCGACAGCGCGTGGGTCTACCTCGTGGACGACCTGACCTGGCTGGATGGCGGCAAGCGCTTCCTCTGGGTGAGTGAGCGGGACGGCTGGGAGCACGCCTACGTCGTGAGCCGGGACGGGAAGGACATCCGGCTCGTCACCCCGGGCGCGTTCGACGTCGTGCAGGTCGTGAGCGTCGACGCCAAGGGCGGCTGGTTGTATTACATCGCCTCGCCCGATGACCCCACCCAGCGGTACCTCTACCGCTCCCGCCTGAGCGGCAAGGGGAAGGCGGAGCGGGTCTCGCCGGCCGGCCAGCCGGGCGCGCACGGCTACAACGCCTCGCCGAACGCGCGCTGGGCGATGCACGGCTACTCCAGCTTCGGCACGCCGTCCGTGATCGAGCTGGTGCGGCTCCCCTCGCACGAGGTCATCAAGACGCTGAATGACAACGCTACGCTCCGAGCGCGCGTCGCGGCGCTCCGGCGCGGACCGAGCGAGTTCTTCAAGGTGGACATCGGGGACGGCGTGACGTTGAACGGCTGGATCATGAAGCCCGCCGATTTCGACTCGACCCGGAAGTATCCGATCCTGTTCCACGTCTATGGCGGGCCGGGCTCCAACACCGTGATTGACAGCTGGGGCGGGAGCCAGTACCTGTGGCACCTGATGCTGACGCAGCAGGGCTACCTCGTGGCGAGCGTGGACAACCGGGGGACCAACACGCGCGGCCGCGACTTCCGGAAGATCGTCTATGGTCAGATGGGGGTCATCGAGACCCACGACCAGGCAGCGGCCGCCCGGGCGATCGGGCGCTGGAACTACGTGGATTCGACCCGCATGGGCATCTGGGGCTGGAGCTACGGCGGGTTCATGAGCCTGAACGCCCTGTTCCAGGCGCCGGACGTGTACCGGATGGCGATCGCCGTGGCCCCCGTCACCCACTGGAAGTATTACGACAACATCTACACCGAGCGGTACAACGGCCTCCCCCAGGACAACAAGGACGGCTACGATCGGGGGTCGCCACTCACATATGCGAAGCAGATGACCGGCCGGCTGCTCGTGGTCCATGGCACCGGGGACGACAACGTCCACTACCAGAACACGGAGGCGCTGGTCAACGCGCTGGTGGCCGCCAACAAGCAGTTCACGTTGATGACCTATCCGAACAGGAACCACGGCATCTTCGGCGGCAACACCACGCGCCACCTGCGGACGCTGCTGACCAATTTCATCTACGACAATCTTCCGAGGACCAGCGACGTCGCGACGCCGTAGCCACCGGGCCGCTGGCGGGGCCTCCGCGCACGTCCTACATTGCGCGAAGGCCCGCCTCCCCCGGAGGACCGCATGGACTACGAGGAAATCATCCACCTGCTCGGATACGCCGGCGACCACGACCAGCCGGTGCGGATCACGGTCTCCGGCGACGCGGAAGTCGTCGGCGTGCCGACCAGCGTGGACACCCACGTGACCGCCCACGAGGTGTACGTGCGCCCGCTCGGCGCGGATGACCTGGAGATCGCCGTGTCCCTCGGCGAGATCCGGCGGGTCGAGCTGCTCTAACCGATGGTCTCGCTGCTGGACATCATCGGCCCGGTCATGGTCGGGCCGTCCTCCTCGCATACGGCGGGCGCCTGCCGGATCGGGCTGTTCGCCAGGGCGCTGGCCGGAGGCCGGCCGGATCACGCGCGGGTGGAACTGCACGGCTCGTTCGCGCGGACCGGACAGGGACACGGCACCGATCGGGCCATCACCGGCGGCCTGCTCGGATTCGGCCCCGACGATGAACGGCTCCGGGAGAGCCTGGAGCTGGCCCCGCGCGCCGGCCTCACGGTCGAGTTCCACAACGCGAAGCTGCGCGGCGATCACCACCCTAATACTGCACGGATCACGGTCACCCGGGGCGCCGACCAGGTGGTGGTGACGGGCTCCTCCCTCGGCGCCGGCCGAATCCTGATCACGGAGATCGACGGATTCCCGGTCGAGGTCACGGGTGCCTTGCCTGCCCTCGTGTTCGTCGCGAAGGACCAGCCGGGCATCGTGGCCACCGTCACCTCGGCCCTGGCGGGGGAAGGCGGCAATATTGCGACGATGAAGGTGTCCCGGCGGCGGAAAGGTGGCGAGGCGATTCACATCTACGAGCTTGACGAGCCGGCCAACGAAGGGGCGCTCGCCGCCATCCGCGCGCTCCCCCACGTCCGCGCGCTTCGCGCGGTTCCGCGCATCGCCTGATGACCGATTCCCTGCTCGAGGCGGTCGCCGAAGCCGAGGAGACCGGGGCCTCACTCGGCGAATTTGCGCTTGCACGCGAGGCCGCAGCGGGCCTCAAGACCCGCGGGGAAATCGAAGCCGCGCTCCAGCGCGCGCTGGACGTGATGCGGAACGCCGTTCGGCGGGGGCTCGCCGGCGACCTCCGCAGCGTGAGTGGACTCGTCGGCGGGGACGCCGCCCGCCTGCGCGGTCTGACCGGACCGCTCTCGGGCACGCTGTTCACGGACGTCCTCGCGAACGCCCTTGCGGTGCAGGAAGTGAACGCGGCCATGGGCGTCATCGTTGCGGCGCCGACAGCCGGCGGCGCCGGAGTGCTTCCGGGCGTGCTGCTCGGGCTGGCCGATCGTCACGCTCTGGACGACTCCACGCTCGTCCGAGGACTCGCCGCGGCAGGGCTGGTGGGCGCGGTCGTAGCTGTGCGCGCCTCCCTCTCCGGGGCGGAGGGCGGCTGCCAGGCCGAAACGGGCGCCGCGGCCGGGATGGCCGCCGCCGCCGGCATCGAAGTGCTCGGCGGCTCGCCCTCGGTGGCGGCGCACGCCGTTGCCCTGACGATGCAGGGCACGCTGGGCCTGGTCTGCGATCCGCTCGGCGGGCTGGTCGAAGTGCCCTGCGTGTATCGCAACGCCACCGGTGCGGCGATTGCGCTGGCCGGGATCGAGATGGCCCTCGCAGGGATCACTTTCCCCATCCCGGTGGATGAGGTCATCGACACGATGGGCGAGATCGGGCGGAGCATGGATGTGCGATACCGGGAGACCGCAGGCGGCGGACTGGCCGCCACCCCGACGGGTCGGCGGCTCGCTCGGGAGCGCCTGGTGCAGCTAAAACGACGCTCCACTTGAGCTTAGCATATCGGCTTATCGCCGATGAAACAAGTTGAAACGTCCTGTCGTACTGGCACCATTCAGCGAGAGGAAGACCGACCGATGGAAGGCGTGCTGGCCATCATCTTCATTTTCGGCGGCGGAACCATCTTCCTCCTGTCGATCAGCCCGATCGGGAAGGCGTATGCCGAGCGTGTGCGTGCCAAGACGCTGGAATCCGCCCCACCCGATCCACAGGTTCTCGCGGAGCTCGACGATCTCAGGACTCAGGTGACAGAATTGCACGAGCGGATGGACTTCGCCGAGCGACTGCTGGCTCAGCGCAAGGAAGAGGGTCAGTTGCCGCCAGGGGGGCGATCATGATCCTGCAAGGCACAGTGGTCGTTCCGGAAATCCCGACGCCGCCGCCGTGGGTGATGATGGATCCTCCGGCAATGGTGCTCATGGCGCTCGGGTTCTTCGCGGCGGTCGCCCTCATCACGTGGCCGCTGGTGCGGGCGCTCGCACGCAGGATCGAGGGCAAGGGCGGCCGGCCGGATCCCGCGATGGTCGCCGAAGTGGACGAGCTCCGGGTCCGGGTGGCCGAGCTCGAGCAGCAGCAGCTCCGGTTTCACGAAATCGAGGAGCGGCTGGACTTCACCGAGCGCCTGCTCGCCCAGCAGCGCGAGCAGCCGCGGCTGCATCCCTGAGGGAGCGTCGGACGATGCCACCAGAAGCGGGAGCGGCGTTCTTCCTGGTTTTTACGCTGATGGTGATGACAGGCGCCACGCTGATTCTGCGCGGTCCGCTCGGGAAGGCGCTGGCAAACCGCCTGGAGGGACGGCGGCCCGGTCTGGATGACAACGCCACCGCCGAAATTGCCGAATTGCGCGAACGGCTGCAGGAGCTGGAACAGCAGCAGGACCGGATCCACGAGCTCGAGGAGCGGGTGGACTTTGCCGAGCGGCTGCTCGCCCGGCACCAGGACCAGCCGCGGCTCAACGCCTAGGACGGGGACGTCATGCCGGCGACGGATCTTCTCGAAGTCATCGTCACCACTTCCCTGGCCCTTATCGCCGGGGTGACGATCATCCTGCGCGGGCCGCTCGGGAAGGCGCTGGCGAATCGCCTGGAGGGACGGCGGGCCGGGCCAAATGATGACGCTGGCGAAGTCGCCGAGTTGCGCGAACGGTTGCAGGAGCTGGAGCAGCAGCAGGGCCGGATGCATGAGCTCGAGGAGCGCCTGGACTTCGCCGAGCGCCTGATCGCCCAGCAGCGCGAACAGCCGCGCCTCAACGCCTGAGACAGGACCGCCATGCCTCCGGGAGACATCGCTCCGGTCTTTCTCACCACCGCCCTGGCCCTGATCGCGGGCGTCACGTTCATCCTCCGCGGACCGGTGGGGAAGGCGCTGGCGCGACGGCTCGAGGGGCATCAACCGCCCGAGGATCGATCTTCCGAGATCGCCGGGCGGCTGGCTCAGGTCGATGAATTGTCGCATCGCGTCGCCGAACTCGAGGAACGCCTCGACTTTGCCGAGCGGCTCCTGGCGAGAAGCCGGGAACCGAACCAGTTGCCATGACGGGCAGGTTTCGCCGAATCGTCGGGCTGGATTTCGTGGATCTCGCAATCCAGGCGGGCGTGACGATGTTCCTGATGATCGTCGCCGACGAGGCGGCGAATAACGATGCCCCCGTCGCGCTGGTGGGAGCGATTTCGTTTCTCATCCTTGGCGTTCGGCGCCATTTCGCCCTGCGGAGACTCCCTCCGCAGTCGGCGGGCGAGCTGGGCGAGGAGCGGCTGGCGGAGCTGGAGGCCAGACTCGGCGAGGTGAGCGATCTCGATTTCAAGGTACAGGAGCTGGAGGAACGGCTCGATTTTGCGGAGCGACTCCTGGCGCAGCATCGGGAGCCCGAGCGGCTGGGGAAGGAATAGGGCATGGATTTCGAAACCGTGTTCAAGCTCGTCTTCATGACGACCTTCGCAATTGGCCTGCCGGTGGGAGGCTATGTCGGCTATCGCTACGCGATGATGTGGCTCCGCCGGTATGAGCGGGAAGGGGACATGCTCGAAGGCGCCGGGCAGGATCCCGAAACGCAGGCCCGGCTGCAGCAGCTCGAAGCCGACGTGGCCGAGCTGCACGGCCGGCTCGATTTTGCCGAGCGGTTGCTGGCCCAGCACCGGGAGCCGGAGCGGCTCCCATGAAACAGAATACGGCCATCTACTGGACGGTCGGCGTCGTCTCGTCGGTGCTGCTGGGGACGTACATTGCGCTGTCGGTGGTGCTCGGCGAAGAGTTTGCGGTCCCCGCCTTGATCCTGGGTGGGGTGGTCGGGGCGATCGTCCTCAGGGGTCCCGTGGGAAGGGCACTCGCGGAGCGGATCCGCGGCGAGGGGGCGGCCCTGTCGGAGCCGCATCCCGAGCTTCTGGCCGAGTTGGACGAAATGCGGGTGCGGATGGGGGAGCTGGAGGAGCGCGTGGACTTTTCGGAGCGGCTCCTGACGAAAGTGAACGACGAAGCCGGGCGGCTCCCGAGGGGGTAGTGGCGCCGATTGGCGTGGCGAGGTCCTCGGTTAGATTCTTGCGGAGGGGGCACCATGATCACCAAGGACGACGTGCAGTCCTTCCTGGATCGTCTCGAGGGAGGCGGGCTTGGCGTGGCCGAGGTCGAGCCCGGCCTGTGGCTGGTCACGACGCCTGAAGATGCCGAGCTCGTGATCAACTACGCCCCACCGGTGCTGCTGCTGCGGGTGCGGGTGATGGAACTGCCCGCGGACGAGCCCCGGCGGACGGAGCTCTACCGGCAATTGCTCGAGTTGAACGCCCGGGAGCTGGTGCACGGGTCGTATGGAATCGAGGGAGATCACGTCGTCCTGACGGACACCCTTGAGCTGGAAAACCTGGACTTCAGCGAGTTCGAATCCAGCTTCGACTCGCTCTCGCTGGCGCTCGCGACGCACATGAGCGCTCTCGCGCCGTATCGCGAAAGGTGATGCCCGATGGGGATCTTTGACCGCCTGTCCACAATGCTCAGGTCGAACATCAACGACCTCATCTCCCGGGCCGAAAACCCGGAGAAGATGCTGAACCAGCTGATCCTGGACATGAAGAGCCAGCTGGCCAAGGCCAAGCAGGAGGTGGCCGGCGCCATCGCGGACGAGAAGAAGCTCCAGGCCGACGCCGAAGCCATGCGCAAGCAGGCCGAGGACTGGGAGCGCCGCGCGATGCTCGCCGTCCAGGAGGGGCGGGACGACCTCGCCAAGCAGGCCTTGATGCGCTACAACGAGCATCTCCAGGGCGGGCAGCAGCTGCACGAGACGTGGGTCAAGCACAAGGCGGAGACCGAGTCCCTCAAGGGGTCTCTGCGCCAGCTCAACGACAAGATCGAAGAGGCCAAGCGTAAGAAGAACATCCTGGTCGCCCGCGCCCGGCGGGCCGAGGCGCAGCAGCGCATCCAGGAAACGATGTCGGGCATGTCCGACAAGAGCGCCTTCGAGTCGTTCGAGCGGATGACGGAAAAGATCGAGGCCAGCGAACGAAAGGCGATCGCCGCGGCCGAGCTGCAGGAGGAGTTCACGGGCGACACGCTGATGCGGCAGTTCGAGGCCCTGGAGTACAAGGGGAGCGCCGACCAGCAGCTCCTCGAGCTCAAGGCGAAGATGGGCCTGCTCGGTGCCGGCGGCGCCGGGGGAACCCGCCAGCTGGGCAAGGGCGGCGAGGAAGTCCACGACGCCGAGGTGCTGGAAGTCGAGAAAGACGAGGGCGGCGAGGGTTGAGCGCTTCGGGACCTCGTTTCCTCATCCTCGCGGACGGTGACTTCGGGCCGCTGACTTCGAAGACCGCGAATTCGATCGTCCGTTACCTCCCCGAGCGGACGGTCGGTGTCATCGACCGGCAGCTCGTGGGACGCACCGTCAACTCGGTGCTCGGCTACGGGGGAGACATTCCCATCGTCGGGAGCATGCGCGACGGCCTGGCCCTCAAGCCGGACGCCGTCCTCATCGGCATCGCACCTCAGGGCGGGCGGCTGCCCGAGGAGTGGCGCGCCTGGCTGGCGGAGGCCCTGGACGCCGGCTGCGATCTCTGGAGCGGACTCCACACCTTCATGAGCGACGATCCGTTGCTCGCGGAAAAGGCCCGCGCGAACGGCAGGAAGCTGCTCGACCTCCGGCGGCCCCCGCGGGACCTGCCCGTGGCGTCCGGGCTCGCCAAGGACGTGGAGCCGCTCGTCGTGCTGACGGTGGGCACCGACTGCAACGTGGGCAAGATGACGGCGCAGCTCCAGCTGGTGCAGGGCCTCAACGACCGGGGGTTGCGGACCCGCTTCGTGGCGACGGGCCAGACCGGCATCATGATCGAGGGCTGGGGCATCGCCGTGGACGCCGTGGTCTCGGACTTCATCGCCGGCGCCGCCGAGCGGCTGGTGCTCGAGGGCAGCGAGAACGCCGACATCGTCCTGGTCGAAGGCCAGGGAAGCATCAATCATCCTGGGTACTCGGGCGTGACCCTCGGCCTCCTGCACGGATCCTGCCCGGATGCGCTCATCCTCTGCCACCAGGCGAGCCGGGAGTACATCGGGGACTACCGCGAGGCCTCGTGGCTGCGCATCCCGCCGCTCACCGACTACATCCGCTGGTACGAGGACATCGGCTCGGCGGTGCACCCCACGAAGGTGATCGCCATCTGCCTCAACACGTACGATCTCGACGAAGCGGCGGCGCGCGCCGCGTGCGAGCGGGCCGAGCGCGAAACGGGCCTGCCGTGCACCGATCCGGTGCGCTTCGATCCCGCGAGGCTGATCAAGGCGATTGTCGGGAAGAGCAAGGCGAAAAGGGGAGCGAGAAAAGAGAAGGTCGGGGCCTAAGGCTCGGGACCGCGGATCGGGAATCGTGGCCCGACCGCTAAGGGAAGCGCTGCTGCCACTTCGGGACGTTCCACCCGATCCAGGCGCCGAGTCCCCCGAAGAACGCGCCGCCGACAAGACCGCCGGTGATCACGGCGGTCTCCGTGTCGGTGCAGTCGTACTCGCAGAGGCCCGAGCCAAGCGCACCCAGGTACGCTCCCGCGAGGATCCCGAAGGCGCCGCCAATGATCGCGCCGGTTGTGGTGGCGCGCCCCCGCACCCAGATCGAATCGATCGCGCGGGTCGCAATCCGGCGCACTGAATCGCCCTGCGCCACCTCGAGTGAATCCCCCGCGCGCGCACCCGCCTTGCCTTCCAACCGTCCCAGCCCATTCACGGAAAGCCGCACGCCCTGTCCGTGCGTAATCCGGGTCACCGCGCTGTCCCTGCGCGCAGCCTGAGCCGGTGCCGGAAGAGTGCCCGCGCAGGCGAGCACTGCAATCAGCAGCGCGGTGGGAAGCCGCACGATGCGTCCTCAGTCCTCGGGCTTCGTCGTGCCTTCATCGTCCTGGATCGCGCGAATCGCCGGCGTTGTGAGGTCGTCGAACTGCCCCCGCCGGACCGACCAGACGTAGGCCGCGATGGCAGCGGCCACCAGCACCAGGGCGAGGGGGACGACGATCATGAGTACGCTCACGGCCGGCCCCCGAAGGTCCGGCTTCGCCACGAGGCCAGCACGACGGTGAGCGAGCTCGCGGGCATCATGACCGCCGCGATGAGCGGATTGATGACACCGGTCATCGCGAGCGCCGCCCCGGCCACGTTGTAGGCGAGGGAGAATCCGATGTTCCGCCGGATGACGCGCAGGGTCCGCTCGGCGCCGGCCACAAGATCATCCAGCGCGTCTATTCCCGGCCGGGTGAGGTACACGTCCGCCACGGCGAGGCTGGCCTCCGCCCCACCTCGAACCGCCACCCCGACACTTGCCCGCGCCATGGCCGCCGCGTCGTTGACGCCGTCGCCGACCATGACGACCGGCCCCTCCCCGGCAGCGCGCTCGATCTCCGCGAGCTTCGCCTCCGGTGTCGCGGCACCTATCCACGATCCGTCCTCGAACCCGAGCCGGCTTGCCACCGCACGCACCACGTCGGGATCGTCGCCCGACAGCAATCGAAGGCGCCAGCCGCGCTCCCGCAGCCGCCGGACCACGTCCCCCGCTTCGGCCCTGATCGGGTCCCCGAATCCGGCCCGCGCGACAATGCGCTCATCCACCGCAATCAGGACGGGGGTCAGCGCGAGGTCAGCCGCGGCGCGGCGCGCCACGGGCTCCGTTGTCCGCTCGGCGACGTACGCCGGTGAACCCACCACCACATGCCGGCCCTCGGCCCATCCCTCGAGCCCACCGCCGAGCGTCTGCCGGACATCGGCCGCGTCTACCACGGGTAGATCCGGCCACGCGGCGAGGAACCCGGCCGCGACCGGATGGGTGGAGTGACGCTCCAGCGCGAGAATAAGCGGTCGGATCTCGTCGGCCCCTTCCCAGGCAACCAGCCTGGTGCGTCCCTCCGTCAGGGTGCCGGTCTTGTCCAGGTAGAGCGTGCCGGGCCGGGCGAGCACCTCAAGCGCGTCCCCACCCTTGATGAGGACGCCGGTCCTGGCGGCCCGGCCGATGGCGACCGTGATCGCGAGCGGGGTGGCCAGCGCGAGCGCGCAGGGACAGGTCACGATCAGCAGGGCGATCGCGTGGTCGACCGCACGACCCGGGTCACGCGGCCACCAGTAGGCGAAGGTCACCAGCGCGAGCAGCAGGACCACCGCGACGAAGCGGCCGGCCAGCCGGTCGGCCGCCTGCACGACCGGGGCCCGTCGGCCCGCGCCGGCTTCGACCTGCCGGAGCAGGCGACCAAGCCGGCTCGCCTCGCCGGATTGCTCGACCTCGACCCGAAGCGCCGCTGCGAGATTCACCGTGCCGGCGAAGACCCGGTCGCCGGGTGACGCGACCTTCGGGCGCGACTCGCCGGTCAGGAGAGCCAGGTCCAGCTCGGAGCGTCCTTCGACCACCACGCCATCCGCCGGGACCGTGTCCCCCGCACGAATCTCGACCAGCATCCCGGGGATCAGGGCCTCGGTGGGCACCTCGCGGATCGCGGAACCATCCACGACGCGCGCGGTGGCCGGCGACAGGCCGTGGAGCAGTTCGGTCGCGTTGGTGGCCGCGCGCTGGGCGCGTTGCTGGAGGAAGCGGCCGACCAGCAGCAGGAAGATGAGCGCCGCGACGCCGTCGAAATAGATCGGGCCGGTGCCCGTCACCGTGTTGATGGCGCCGCGCGTGTAGCCCGCCGCGAGTGCCACCGCGATCGGGACATCCATGTGGAGGGTGCGCGCCCGGAGGGCGCCGAGCGCGCCCTGGAAGAACACGCGGCCGGGCCACAGCAGGGCTGGAGTCGTCAGCAGCAGGCTGATCCAGCGGAAATAGTTGAAGTAGGCCGGCTCCATGCCGTCCAGCCATCCGGCGTAGAGCGCAATGGCGACCGTCATCACATTGGCGGCGAGCGCGCCCGCCACGCCGATCCGCACCAGCATCGCGCGATCCTCGGCCTTTCGCAGGGCCTCCATCCGGGCCCCGCGAAACGGATGCGCGCGATAGCCGAGACCGTCCAGGAAACGGGCGATCGCGGCCAGCGACGTGGCCGCGGGATCCCACGCGACCCGCGCCAGGGCGCGGCCGACTTCCAATTCCGCGCGTGCGACACCCGGGATCACCAGCGGCGCCCGTTCGACGAGCCACACGCACGATGCGCAGTGCACGCCCTCGAGGTACAACTCCGTCTCGAGCAGGCCGCCGGCGGCCGGCCGCACATAGAGTGCGTGGAAAGACGGGTGATCGAATTCGTCGTAACTCCTGCCGGACGCCTGCACGGGCGCGAGGCGACGTTCCGGGAGGTCGTAATAGCGGTCGAGGCCGTGGCCGTGAAGAATGTCCCACACCGCGGCGCAGCCGGTGCAGCAGAACCTCGGCCCCGTCTCGTCGGCCCCGGTGCCCTCGGGTACCGGCAGGCCGCAATGCGCGCAGGCGGGAACCGGCGGGGCGAGGAGCTCAGTGGGTGTCATGGAAGGCAGGCGGCGTGGCGTCGTGATGCAGCTCGGGGCGGATTCGTCCGGTCACGGTCAGGAGGCCGAGGACCATGAGCACGGCGGCAGTGATCGCGCGCATCCTGAGGCCGAGTGCGCCGAGCGCCCGTTGGGACGCGAGCCCCAGGCCCGCCATGATCGGAACCGTGCCGGCCCAGAAGGCGGTCATCACAAGGGCGCCGTCGAGGGGAGATCCGGTTCCCGCGGCGGCCGCCACGAAGACGTAGAGCCAGCCGCACGGGAGCAGGGTCGTGAGGAGGCCGATCGCGAGGGCGCGCTGTGCGGGCGGGCGATCATGCAGCAGCTCCAGCGCGCGCGCCAGCAGACGCCGGAAGCCGGCCGGCGCCACGGATCCCGGCAGGCGCAGGCCGAGTGAGGTCGCGACCGTCGCGCCGCCCCAGGCGATCATCACGAACCCGGCCGCGACGGCGGCGCCGCGCTGCAGGCCGGCCATGCGCCCCGCCACATCGATCCCTGCGCCGAGCGTCCCGGCGAGGATTCCGAGCAGCAGGTAGGAGACCAGGCGCCCACTGTTGTAGGCGAAATGGGCGGCGCGCGATGTGCCGCCCTGCCCGGAGTAGAAGCACACGAAGCCGCCGCACATTGCGGCGCAGTGCGGGCTGCCGAGCAGGCTGGCAACGAGGATGGCGGGAAGGAGCGTGCTCACGAACGGGGGTCTGCCTGGCCGGTCTCGCGGGAAAGGCGGGCCTGGTATCGCTCGGTGCCGTGAGTCGCCGTGAGTTCGAGTCGCCAGTATCCGGCGGCGGCGCGCGGAATCGTCCCCTGGTACCGCCCGCCGCCGGCGGGGACGAGCTCGATCGAGACGATCCGCCCGGCGGTCGCGTTGTGACTGGCATCGACGCGCACGGCCGCGCCATCGATCGGCATGCCGGCGCGATCATCAAGCTCCACCGTGACGACCGCAGCGCCATCGTCGCGCGGGGACTGGATCGAGGCCGCGACGTGCCAGCCGAGCGCGGTGTTGCGCGCCTGCTGAGCCACGGTGGAATCCCACGTGACCGCGCGATGGTAGTAGTCCGGCTCGGCGGCGAAGGAAGGGTCGTGGCTGGCGGCCCAGAACAGCGCGAGGTTGGCCACGACGGTGATGCCGAGGACCATGATGATGGCAACCGGCCACCAGCGGGCGCCCCTCATGAATCCCGTCCGGGCGACCCGGGGCCCGCCTCGTGTTCGGATTCCTCCGGCCCTACCAGCTCGTAGGGGAGCTCCTCGACGAATCCCTTCCCGTCCGAGACGCGGAAGGTCACCTCCAGCTCGCCGTCGTCGAATTCCCCGGGCGGCACCATCACGAAGATGCTGGTCTGCTCCATCTTCCCGGCGGCCACGGGGAGCGGGTTCTGCGGCGCGACCAGGGTGACCCCGCCGGCATCGACCAGCTCGAGCCGGTACTCGCGATCGGCGTGGCCGCGGTTCGCGATCCGCACCCTGACCTGGTTGACGACGCGGCCACCGGGCTCCCGCGTGAACGGCGCGCCGATGCCGCGGAGCAGCGTCACATCGGCTACTGCCTTGGTGCCCAGGTTGAAGCCCAGGAGGCCGAGCGCGAGCGCCAGCGCCAGCGGATAGAGGATCACCCTCGGCCGGAGCAGGTGCACGCCCCGCCCCTCCAGGGCGTCGCGCGACGAGTAACGAATGAGCCCTCTCGGCTTCCCGACCCGGTCCATGATGGCATCGCAGGCATCGGCGCACTGGGTGCAGTGAATGCACTCCATCTGGAGCCCGTCGCGGATGTCGATGCCAGTGGGGCAGGTCTGCACGCAGGCGCCGCAGTCGATGCAATCGCCGGCGTCGGCGGCCCGTCCCTTCACCTTCAGGCTCCTGGGCTCGCCGCGCCGCGGGTCGTAGCCGACGATCAACGACTGGCGGTCGAGCAGCACCGACTGGAGCCGGCCGTAGGGACAGGCGACGATGCAGGTCTGCTCCCGGAACCACGCGAAATCGAGGAAGATCGCCGCCGTCGTCCCGGCCATGATCAGGAATGACGTCGGATGCTCCACGGGCGAGCGTTGCACCCAATGGACCAGCTGGTCGATGCCGACGAAATACGCCAGGAAGGTGTGCGCCAGGAACAGCGCCAGCACCAGGTAGACGGCGTGCTTGGCGAGCCGCCTCGCGTGGAAGGTCCCGGCCTTGTCCATCCGGGCCGAGCCGCTCGCGCCGCCCTCGAACAGCCGCTCGATCGGACGGAACAGGAACTCCATGTACACCGTCTGCGGACACGCCCACCCGCACCAGGCCCGTCCCACCAGGGCCGTGAGCAGGAAGATCGCGATCGCGATGCTCATCAGCAGCAGCATGAAGAGCAGGGTGTCGGTCGGCAGGAACGTGTAGCCGAAGATGGTGAATTCCCGCCGGGGAATGTCCAGCAGGACGAGCGGCCGGCCGTTCATCCGGATATACGGAATGAGGAAGAACACCAACATCAGCCCGTAGGCGACCACGCGCCGCCGGCGCCAGAAGGCGCCGGTCGAGAGCTTCGGCCGGAGCCAGCGGCGCGAGCCATCCACGTTCAGCGTGGACAGGACGCGCTGCTTGGCCGTGGGCGGGGCAGGGGGAGCCGGGGGCACGGCGAACATGCTCCTTCGCTACGATCCGGGCGGCGCGGCGGCCGGCGGTTCCTGCACGCCTTCCGGCGCCCTCGGAGTCGCCGGCCGGGTGCCGTGCAGTGAAACCACATAGGCCACGACCGCATCCAGCTCCGCCGGCTGGAGAGTCTTCCCCCAGGCCGGCATCCCCTTCGCCAGGACGCCATTCACGACGGTGGTGTGTATCGCGGCCGGGCGGCCGCCGTGGAGCCAGTAATCGTCGGTCAGGTTCGGCCCGATCACGCCGCCGCCATCCGGCCCATGGCAGGCCGCACACATCGCCGTGAAGGTAGCCTTGCCGCGGCGCAGCACCGCCGTGTCGGCGGCCTGCGCGCGAATCTGTTCGTCCGTCGGGCCGGTGGCCGCCGGCGGGGCGGGGAACTTCGCGGTGGCGGCCGCCATGTCGGCCTCGTAATCGGCGATGCGCCCCTTGCCGGTGCCGATGCCGGGCACGTTGAGCCAGTACAGCGCGGACCAGATGATGCTGATCCAGAGGATCCAGAGCCACCAGCGCGGCAGCGGATTGTCGTACTCCGTGATCCCGTCGTAGTTGTGGTCGAGGAGGCGATCCTCGTCCTTCGGCGCGTTCATGCTGAGTCTCCTGGGCGCTGGCGTGGCTCCTGGGGATGCTCGTCGTCGAGCGGCATCCGGCTTGCCTTGTCGAACTCGCGCTTGCGCGACGGGGCGAAGATGGCCACGAGCAGGATCACGAAGGCGACGATGAAGATCACCAGCGCGATCACCGCGTAGCCGGACAGCCCGGCGCGGCTCATGATTTCCGAGAGTCGCATCTTACGGCGACCTCCTGTCGCCCTGTCCGGCACTGGCGGCGGCGGGCGCGGTGATGTCGCGCCCCAGGCGCTGCAGGTAGGCCACCATGGCGATGATCTCCTTGTCGGCCAGGCCGGCGGGTCCTCCCGCGGCCTCGATTCGAGCGGCGATCTCCTCCGCCTGCGCCCGGGCCATCGCCGGCGCGCGCTCGACCGCCTCGCCATAGGGCACCCCCAGCATCACCATCGCGTCCACCCGCGACTGGATGCCGTCGAAATCGAGCCGGTTGGTGAGCATCCACCGGTAGGACGGCATCACGGACTTCGGGGTCAGCGCGCTCGGCTTCTCCATGTGGCGCACATGCCAGAGGTCGGGATACTTCCCGCCCTCGCGCGCGAGGTCCGGCCCGATGCGCCGCGAGCCCCACAGGAACGGGTGGTCGTACACGAATTCCCCCGGCTTGGAGTACTCGCCGTAGCGTTCGGTCTCGTGCCGGAACGGCCGGATCATCTGCGAGTGGCAGTTGAAGCATCCCTCGCGGATGTAGAGGTCGCGGCCCGCAAGCTCGAGCGGCGTGTAGGGGTGGACCGAGGCGATGGTCGGCACGTTGGACTTGATCAGGAAGGTCGGGATGATTTCAAACAGCGAGGCGACCACCACCGCGACCGTCGTCATCACCGTGAAGGTGACCGGCAGCCGCTCCCAGGTGCGGTGCCAGGCGGCCTGGGCGAAACGCGCGAGTGCCCCGGCCGGCCGCGCCACCGCCGGCTCGACGTAGTCCTTCGCGAGCGGAGCGGCCTGGACGACCGGTTCGTCGTAGGCGGCCGGGCGCGCCATCCAGGTGCGCAGGAGGTTGTACCCGAAGAGGACCATGCCGGTGACGTACAGCGTGCCGCCCAGCGCGCGGACCCAGTACATCGGCATCAGCTTGAGCACGGTCTCGATGAAGTCCGGATACTGCAGCCGGCCGGTCTCGTCGAACGCCCGCCACATCAGCCCCTGGGTGAGCCCGGCGCTGTAGATGGCCGTGGCGTAGAGGATGATGCCGAAGGTGGCGATCCAGAAGTGCACTTCCGCGAGCTTCTGGCTGTGCAGTTTGGTCTGGAAGAGCCGGGGCGCCAGCCAGTACACCATGCCGAAGGTGAGGAGACCGTTCCAGCCCAGGGCGCCCGTGTGCACGTGGGCGATGATCCAGTCGGTGTAGTGCGCGAGGGCGTTGACGCTCTTCACGGAGAGCATCGGCCCCTCGAACGTGGACATGCCGTACGCGGTGACCGCCACGACGAAGAACTTGAGGACCGGATCCTCGACGACCTTGCGCCACGCGCCACGGAGCGTCAGCAGGCCGTTGATCATGCCGCCCCAGGACGGCATCCAGAGCATCACGGAGAAGATCATGCCCAGCGTGGACGCCCACTCGGGCAGGGCGGTGTAGTGCAGGTGATGCGGCCCCGCCCAGATGTACATGAACACCAGCGTCCAGAAGTGCAGGATCGACAGCCGGTAGGAGAACACCGGCCGTTCGGCGGCCTTGGGCAGGAAGTAGTACATCAGGCCCAGGAACGGCGTCGTCAGGAAGAAGGCGACGGCGTTGTGCCCGTACCACCACTGCATGAAGGCGTCCTGCACCCCGGCGTAGATCGAGTAACTCTTGAGCGGGCCGGCCGGGACGGACAGGTTGTTGAAGATGTGGAGCACGGCCACCGTGATGATGCTCGCGATATAGAACCAGATCGCGACGTACAGGTGGCGCTCCCGCCGCCGGGCGATGGTGCCGAAGAAGTTCACGGCGAAGACGACCCAGACCACGGCGATCGCGATGTCGATCGGCCATTCGAGCTCGGCGTATTCCTTCGCCTGGGTGAATCCGAGCGGCAGGGTGAGCGCCGCCGCGACGATGATGAGCTGCCAGCCCCAGAAGTGCACCGCGCTCAGGGTGTCGCTGAACATCCGCGTCTTGAGCAGGCGCTGGGTCGAGTAGTACGCCCCGGTGAAGAAGGCATTCCCCGCGAACGCGAAGATGACGGCGTTGGTGTGGAGCGGCCGGAGGCGGCCGAAACTGAGCCACGAGGCGAGGTTCAGACTGGGCACCGCGAGCTGCAGCGCGATGAGCAGCCCGACCAGCATGCCGACCAGCCCCCAGATGAACGTGGCCCACAGGAACTTCCGGACGATGGCGTCGTCGTAGCGGAACGACTCCAGCTGCGGATTCATTGCCTCTCCCAGCTCGATGGAGGTGTGCCTCTTCAGGCGGCGGCCTGGGACGGAAGCGCGAGGGGCGGCGCGGCCCGGAGCGCGTTGAGGATGACGGCGACGTCAATTACTTCCTGCAGCAAGGCGCCGGCGGTCGGCGGAATCAACCCGGCCGCGGCGAAGACCATCGCGAGCCCGCTCAGGCCGAGACCCGCCCAGATGCTCTGCCGGGTGATCCGAAGCGTGCGGCGGCTGATGGCGATCGCCTCCGGCACCCGCTCGAGGTCATCGGCCAGCACGACCACGTCGGCCGCCTCGGCGGTGATGCCGCCGCCGTGGGCGGCCATGGCCAGCCCGACCGTCGCCGCGCTCAGGGCGGGGGCATCGTTGGTGCCGTCGCCCACCATCAGGACCCGCTCGCCACGGCGCACCGCCTGGTCGACCAGGGCCACCTTCTCGTCCGGCAGCAGGTCGGCACGGACCTCATCGATGCCGAGCATGCGGGCGAGCGGCCGGACATTCGCCGCGTGGTCGCCGGAGATCAGCGCGGTGCGCCGGATGCCAAGCCGCCTCAGTTCGCGGAAGGTCCGGGCCGCCTCGGGACGGAGCTGATCGGCGAACTCGACGTACCCCGCGGCACCCCCGTCCACCGCGACCCACGCCCGGAGCGCCGCCACCGGCGCCTCGGCACGCCCGTTGAACGACACGTCGGCGGCCATCCGGCGCTGAATGAACGCGTGCCCGCCGACCGCGATGTCCCGTCCGTTCACCCGGCCCGTCACACCCGCGCCCGGGGCCTCGACGATTTGCGATGCCCGGGGAAGGGCACCGGTCCGCTCGATGGCCGCCGTCACGAGTGATCGCGCCAGCAGGTGGCTGGACCCCTGCTCGACCGCCCCGGCGAGCGCCAGCAGTTCCGATTCAGAGAACGGCGCCCGCGCCACCACCCGCGCGACTTCGGGCCGGCCGATGGTCAGCGTGCCGGTCTTGTCGAACATCGCCACGGTCACGAGCCCGAGCTGCTCGAGGGCGGTCCCGTGACGCACCACGATCTGACGGCGCGCGGCGCGGTTCATCCCGCCGATCACGGCCACCGGCGCCGCGAGGATCAGCGGGCAGGGCGTCGCCACCACCAGCACGGCGAGCACGCGCACGGGATCGCGCGATGCGACGTAGGCCACCGCGCACACGATCAGCGTGAGGGGAGTGAACCAGACCGCGTACCTGTCCGCCATCCGCTGGATCGGCGCCTTGCTCGCCTGGGCGGTCCGGACCAGCTCGACGATCCGGGCGTAGAGGCTCTCGCCCGCGAGCGCCTTCGCCTCCACCGTCAGGGGCGCCTCGCCATTCAGCGAGCCGCTCGAGAGCTTGGTGCCGGGCTCCGCCGTCAGGGGGAGCGGCTCCCCCGTCAGCCGGGAGACGTCCACGTGCGAGCGGCCTTCCAGCACCACCACGTCGCAAGGGACCAGCTCGCCGGGGCGAACCAGCAGCCGGTCGCCCACGCGGACCGCCTCCGCGGCCACGTCGACGACCTCGCCGCCCGCGCCGAGGCGGTGCGCCAGGCGCGGCGCCGCCTCCTCGAGCGCGCGCACCGCCTCCGAGGCCCTGCCTTCCGCGTAGCGCTCGAGCGCTTCGCCGCCGGTCTGCATCAGCACCACGACCAGGCCGGCCAATGGCTGGGCAAGCAAGAGGGCCGTGATGATGGCGAGCATCGCGACGATGTCCGCCACTACCCGGCCCCGGACGATTCCCACCAGCGTGCGGCCCGCGGTCGGAATGCCCGTCACCGCGAGGCCGACCATCCAGACCGCCTCACTCCATCTCGTGTCCCCCGAGATCCACAGCAGCAACCCCGACAGGATGAACAGGAGCGCGGCGGCCGGCACTACGGCCGCCCGCCCGCGCGGGGTCATGCGCTTCGGGACTCGGTGCCCGCCGCCTGTTCGGCCGCAGTCGGCGTGCGCAGGCTGAAGCCGACCCCGCGGACCGTGGTGATCAGGTTCGCGCCCGAGCCGTCGAGCAGCTTGCGCCGCAGGTTCCCGACGTGCACATCCACGACGTTGCTCTCGGGATCGAAGTGCATGTCCCAGACCTTCTCGAGCAGCGTCGTCCGCCGGACCACTTCCTCGGTGTGCAGAAGGAAGAATTCCAGCAGCTGGAATTCCTTCGGCGTGAGGTCGAGCGGGCGGTCCTTGACGGTGACGACGTGGCGCAGGCGGTCCATCGCGATGGGTCCGTAGCGCAGCACCTCGAGCCGTTCCGCGCCCCCGCGGCGCACCAGCGCGCGCATCCGGGCAAGCAGCTCCTCGAAGCGGAACGGCTTGGACAGGTAGTCGTCGGCGCCGGCGTCGAGGCCGCGGACCACGTCCTCGACCGCATCGCGCGAGGTCAGCATGAGGATCGGCGTGTTGCGGCCTTCGCGCCGCAGCTCCGCCGCCACCTGGAAGCCGTTCTTCTTGGGGAGGACGACGTCGAGGAGAATGACGTCGTACTGGTAGACGTGGGCCAGCATCGTGGCCTCTTCCCCGTCCGGGGCGACGTCCACGATCCAACCCTCTTCCTTGAGGCCCTGCTCGATGAAGCCTGCGACCTTCCGGTCGTCTTCCACGACGAGGACTTTCATGGCTCCGAAGTTAGAGCTCGGGAGTGAATCCAAGTCGAAGGAAGGGTTAAGGAACCTTCACCGGACTTGCAACTGGTAGTTCCAGAACGAAACATGCGCCCCCGTCGGGGCGCGCCTCCGCCCTGAGCTCGCCCCCCAGCAGTCGCGCGAGCCTGCGGGAGAGCGGTAATCCCAGCCCGACCCCGCCTTCCCCAGGTTTCGTCTCATATATATCGAAGACCCGCTCGAAGTCCGCCGGCTTGATGCCAGGCCCCTGGTCCTGCACCTCGAACACGACGCGATCCCCGCGGTGGAGCACCCTGACGCGCACCACCGTCTTGCCGGGCGAGTGCCGGATCGCGTTGCCGAGCAGGTTGATGAGGATCTGCTCGACCCGGTGCGCGTCCGTCTCGCAGGTACCGGTCGGTGTCAGCGCATCCAGTTCGAGCCCGATGGACTTGGCACCGGCGGCCGGGGTGACCCGGCCGATGGCCCGGCGGGCAATGGCCACCGGCTCCACCTCGCGGAAGACCGGCTTCAGCCGGTCCTCGTCGAGCCGGCTCAGGTCGAGCAGGTCGTTGATCAGCGCAATCGCCTGCTCGGCCGAATCGAGCACCTCGAAAGCGGCCTTGGGCACCGTTTCGGGATCCTTGCGGCGCACCAGCATCTCGGCCCACCCGTACACCCCCGCCAGCGCGTTCCGGAGCTCGTGATTCACCATCGCGAAGAAACGCTCGCGCCCCCGCTGGAGCTGCTGCACCTCCTCGAGCAGCCGCGCGCTCTCCTCGTGCAGCCGGGCATTCTCCACCGCGGCGCCCGTCTGGGCGGCCAGGAGCCGCGCAATGTGCTCGTCTTCCTCGGTGAACTCCGCCGCGCCGAGCTTCTCGGTCAGATACAGGATCCCGAACGTGCCGCGGCGCCGCTCGATGGGCACGCCGAGGAAAGAACGCATCGGCGGATGATTGGGTGGGAATCCGGCCGAGTCGGGATGCGAGTTCAGGTCGGCGAGCCGGATGGTGCGCGCCTCGCGCATCACGACACCAAGCACCCCGCGGCCCGTAGGCGGAGCCCCGATGTGCTTGCGCAGTTCCGGCTCGATCCCGGCCGTTACGAAGGCCTCGAGCGTCCGGTGGTCCGGAGAGAGCACGCCGATGGCCGCGTAGCGGGCCTGGATGATCTCGCACGCGATCTCCGCGACGCGCTGCAGGACGCCGTCGAGCGAGAGCTCGGAGGTGAGCAGAAGCCCGGCCGAAACGAGCTGTTCGAGGCGTGCGGCGGGGAGCGGCGGGTGGGTCGCCATGCGACGGAAACTATCGCCCGGCGGCTCTCAGGGCGAGGCCGCTGGAAGGGGTCTTCCCGCGCCGTTCATCCTTTCTTCAGGCGGATGCGGCCAACATCACTTCGTCCCGCTGCGGAGTTCGGCATGAACCTCCGGCACGTGGTCGCCGCCACCGATGAGTCGGTGGCCGGCCATTACGCCGCCTTGGCGGCCGCCCGGCTCGCCCAGGCCGCCGAAGCCCGCCTCACGGTCCTGTTCGTCAAGCCAGCGCTCTCCGTCCAAGTCACCGCCCCGACCACCGGGCCGACCGCATTCGAGGAGTCGCCGGCAGTGCGGGAGCTGTCGCGCGCGCTGCACGAGGATCTCACCCGGGAGGCGCCCGAGCTCACTCCCGGCTACGCAGTGTTGTGGGGTGTGCCGGGCGTCGAGATCCCGCGATTTGCCGAGGATCACGAGGCGGACCTGATCGTGCTGGGGCGGAAACCCCGGACGCGGGCGCAGCGCGTCTTCATGGGGGATACGGCGGATGCCGTCGCCCGCCGGAGCCGGGTTCCGTGCCTGTTCGTCCTCCCCAGGCAGGGGGTGATCGGGAACGCACTGGCCTGCCTCGACGGGACGGAGCGCGGGATGATCGTCTTCCATGCCGCCCGGGCTGTCGCGGCAGTGATGGGAGCCCGGCTCAACCTGGTGACGGTCGAGCCGGTCTGGCTGGATGAGCCGGAGGAGCTGGCCGGGATCCTGCCGGGCGCCCGGAGCCTGCGCCTCAACCGGACGCTCGACCGAGTCCGGCTCGCCGCCGACCTGGAGGGAGAAGGTGAGGAGGTGGACGCGACGGCGGCGACGCTCAAGGTCCGGCGGGGCGACGTCCTCGCCGAGATTCTGGCCGAGGCGGAACAGTGCGGGGCAGACCTGCTCGTGACCGGATATCATCGAGGGGGGCCGCCCGGCATGATCGAGGGCGGGAGCGTCGCCCGGAAGCTGTTGCACGCTGCCCCCTGCGGCGTTTTGACTGTACCATTATGAAGCTCACTCTTACCACCTGGAGATTCCCGATGCGTTCCCTCGTGCTGGCCCTTGCAGCCGCTTCACTGATCGCACTCCCCGGAGCCGCGCAGGACGCGCCGAAGCCCGCGCCCACCGCGCCGGCCCCCATGCCCGCGATGGCGGGTCCCGGACACCAGATGGGTCCGGGTGCCGGAATGATGTCTGCCGAACACAAGGCGATGATGGCGCGGATGGATTCGATGGAGGCCCGCCTCGCGACGCTGGTCGCCGAAATGAACGCCGCGAGCGGGTCGAAGAAGACTAACGCAACTGCCGCGGCGCTGACGCAGCTCGTCGCAAACCACGCGGCGATGCGTGCGCATATGCAGCAGATGATGATGGCCGGCCCGATGGGTGCCGGCATGGGTGCGGGGATGGGCCCCGGCGGCATGGCCTGTGGAGCCGACGGGGGCGGTTGCTGCAAGGATGGGTGCTGCTGCAAGCCCGGAGCCGCCGCAACCCCAGCGCCGGTAAAGCAAGAGTAGGAGCGAGGAGGGCAGGGTGGTGCTCGAGACCCTGCCTGCGAGCGAGTCGCTCGTCCGGCTCGGCGTCGCCGCCCTCGCCGGGCTCGCCGTCGGGATCGAGCGCGAATGGTCCGGTCACGCCACGGGTCCGGGCGCCCGCTTCGCGGGTGTCCGGACTTTCTTTTTGCTCGGACTGGTGGGCGGGGTTTCCGGATGGCTCACGGCCCAGGGGACGGCCACCCTCGCGGCCGTGCTGATCGCCGGGTCCGTCGCGCTGGTGACGGCCGCCTATGTGATCGCCTCGCGGGGGCCCCAGGGCGACACCGACGGTACGACGGAAGTTGCAGCGATCGCGGTGCTGGCGCTTGGGGCGCTGTCGGGCCTGGGTGAGATTCGGATCGCCGCCGGGGCTGCCGCGGTCGCCGTCGTGGCCCTCCGCGAAAAAGGACGGATTCACGAGTTCGTGCAGAGCCTCCAGGAATGGGAGCTGCGCGGCGCCCTCCATTTCGCGGTGCTCGCACTCGTGATCCTGCCGCTCCTTCCGCCGGGGCCCTACGGACCATTCGGGGGGATCCGCCCGCGGACCCTGTGGGTCCTCGTCCTCATCTTCTCGGGACTCAACTACATCGGCTTCGTCGCGCGGCGCGTCGTCGGCGAGACCCGCGGCTACGGCGTGGCGGGGCTCCTGGGCGGGCTGGTGTCCTCGACCGCGGTCACGCTGGTCTTCAGCCGTGAGAGCCGCCTCAAGCCCAAGCTGGCCCGGAGCCTCGGCCTCGGCATCGTCGCCGCCTGCGCCGTGCTGCTCGGCCGGGTCACGGTCGTCGCCACGGTGCTGGATCCTGTCGTCGGTGGCGCGCTCGCGGTCCGGCTGCTTCCAGCCTACGCCGTCGGACTGGGCCTCCTCCTCTGGATCCTGCGCGGCGAACCGGGAACCCGGCGTGAGACAGCGGACCGGATGTCGGATACGAACAATCCGCTTCGGCTTTTCTCGGCTATCCGGATGGCCATCCTGTTCCAGGTGTCGCTCATGGCGGTGGACTTTGCCCGCGAGCGCGCCGGCGATCCCGGCATCCTGGGCCTCGCCGCGCTTCTCGGCTTCACCGACATGGACGCGCTGACTGTCGCGATGGCCCGGCTCGGCGCCTCCGCCGCCTCGATTGCGTCGAAGGCGATCGTGATCGGCATCATCAGTAATACCGTGCTCAAGCTCGGACTGGCGCTCGGCCTGGGCACCGGGCCGCTTCGCCGGGTGACGGCCCTGGGGCTGGTGGCGATGGGCGCGGCGGCAGGGCTTGGACTCTGGCTGTCGTGATGTCCGCCCGGGGAGAGGAGGTCCCCTTGGTTGGCTCCATTCTGGTTCCGCTCGACGGCTCGGCGTTCGCCGAGCAGGCGTTGCCCTGGGCGGCGTGCCTGGCGCGGGGCACGGGGGCCCGTCTCGAGCTGGTCCGGGTGCACGACCCGGTGCCGCCGTGGACCCTGCCGATGGAGGGGGCCGTGGTGTTGTCGGCCAGCGATTCCGAGATCCGGGCCACGGAGGAGCAGTATCTCGCCAACTGCGTCGCGCGCCTGGAGGACGGGGGATTCCCCCATTCCACCTGGACGCTGCTCGAGGGTGAGGTGGCGGAGGTGATCGCTCGGCACGCCGAACAGCAGGGATTCGGGCTGGTCGTCGCGGCGACCCACGGCCGCGGGGCACTGAGCCGGATCTGGCTCGGCAGCGTGTCGGATGCTCTCGTCCGCCGGCTCACCGAGCCGCTCCTCCTGATCCGCCCAACCGAGGTCGCCACGGTGCCGTGCAGCGGGCCGTTCCGGTCCGCCCTGGTGGCGCTCGATGGGTCGACGGCCGCGGAATCCGCCCTGGCCGCTGCGCTCGAGCTGTGCCCCCCCGAGGGCGCCGAATTCGTGCTGGTGCGGGTGGTGAGCCCCGTCGTCCTCCCGACCGACGCGACCCTGCCCGCGGCGCCGGCCGTGGACGAATCCCTCACGGAACGCCTCGCCACGCAGGCCCGGCTCTACCTGGAGGAGGTCGCGGTGCGGCTTCGCGCGCGGGGCGCCCGGGTCTCGACGCGGGTCATCGTTGAGCCCGGTGTCGCGGCGGCGGTCCTGCACGAGGCCGTGCGGGGCCAGGTTGGGCTGATCGCCCTTGCGACCCACGGCGAGCGGGGGATGCGGCGGCTGGTGCTGGGCAGCGTCGCGGACAAGATCCTCCGCGGCGCGGATCGGCCCGTCCTGCTGACCCGCGTGCCCGAGGAGCGCGGGAAGGGCTAGGACTCGCGCACCGCGGATGACGCGTCGGGATCCGTGTGTGGTAGCGTCGGCTCGTGCTGCTTCCGCTGCTGTACTCGCTTCCCGAGGGGATCGTCGCCGGGGTTCCCGAGACGGTGGCGCCGCACGAGGTGCGTGAGGCGGGGCTCGCCGCCTGGGGGCCGGTCCTCGCCGGGGAGCCCGATCTTCGTCACGCCGCCCGGCGGCCTCCCCGGCGCGCGGTCGTCGCCATCCCCGAGGCCCTTCCCGCAAGATGGTTGGTGGCGTTCGGATTCCTTCGCCGGGGCGGGACCACGCTCGTCCTCCACGCGCGGCGCCTCGGCTCCCTCCTCATCCTCGCTGATCGCGTCCTGACCCGCACGCGCGCCGGGCCCGCCTGGCGTCCGGTGGCGGAGCTGCTGGCGTCACGCCGCCTGCGGCTGCACTTCCCCGCGGGTCCGGGCGGGGAGCTCGAAGTGCGGGACATTCCGCTGGGGGATCGCTCGCCGGAGTGGATCTTGTCGGCGTGCCTCACGCGCGGATGGAGGCCAATCCGGAGCGAGATCGTCTACGGTTCGTCGCGGCGTTGACGCCGCCCTCCGGGCTGGTCTAGGTTACGCCCCTTCATCGAGTTCGAGCTCCCGGAGGGTTCTCTCGTGCCCGCCTTGCCGTCGATTCGCGACGTCGTGAAACAGATCCTCGAGTTCTTCCACCTGGACGCCGGCGTCGTCACCGGCCGCGGGCTGCAGGTGGTCTTCATCTGGCTCGCGGCCTGGGTCGCGATGCTGATCGTCCG
>DASTCF010000145.1:0-3184 GCA_035711365.1 Gemmatimonadales bacterium | reverse complement strand
CAAGCCCGAGAACGTGATGCTGGTGCCCGATCCCGAGGCGCCGGGCGGCCATCGCGCGGTAGTGATGGATTTCGGCCTCGCGAAGGAGCTGACGCAGGATCCGGCCCGGCGGAAGCTCACGACGACCGGCATCGTGCTCGGCACACCCGAGTTCATGAGCCCGGAGCAGATCCGCGGCAAGCCGCTCGATGCGCGGAGCGACATCTACGCGCTTGGCATCCTGGCCTTCGAGCTGTTCGCCGGCGACCTCCCGTTCGACGGCAGGACGTCGCAGGACAAGATGATCGCCCGGCTTCGCGGCCAGCCCACCATGCTCCGTACGCTGCGCCCGGACCTCCCGCCACGGCTCGAGGTGGCCCTCGCGCGCGCCCTGGCGATGGATCCCGCGAACCGCTTCCCGACGATGGACGCCTTCGGTGACGCGCTGGAGGCGGTGATAGAGCCGGGGCTGCTCGCGCGCCTCTTCCGCCGGTGAAGCGCTACCCCGCATTCGACCCGCCGGAGTACACCACCTGGGTGCCGGATCCGGCGCTCATCCGCGCCTTTCGTGAGACGCTCGGCCGCGATGCCGCGCGCAAGGCTCGCGTGGCCGCCCTCACCCGCCACCAGCTCATCGACCTCTACTACCGGCTGATTCGCGCCCGGGTCCACGACATCGCCCTCAAGCGCTGGGTGCGCCAGGGGGTCATCTCCAAGGCCTGGCTCGGCACCGGCGAGGAGGCCGCGACGGTCGGCCCCGTGTACGCGCTCGACCCGGCGCGCGACTACGTGGCGCCGATGATCCGGAACGCCGCGGCCTGCTGCGACATGGGCATGCCGGTGGCCGACATGCTGCGCGCGTACCTGGCTACCGCCGATTCCCCATCCGGCGGGCGGGACCTGCACGCGGGCTCGCCCGCGCACCACGTGCTGCAGCCGGTGTCGCCGGTGGGCGTGATGGTGCCGGTCGCGAGCGGGGTGGCACTCGCGGCGCGCATCCGGAAGGAATCCACCGTCGTGATGAACTGGGTCGGCGACGGGAGTGTGAAGGCGGGGGTGAGCCACGAGGGGCTCAACTTCGCCGCCGTGCAGCGGCTGCCGGTCGTGTATATCCTCCAGAACAATCAGGTCGCGCTCGGCACCCGGTTGGAGCAGCACCACGTCGCGGACGACTTCGTCGCGTGGCCCGACGCGTACGGGATGGCGGGCGGTATCTTCGACGGGAACAACGTCCTGGACGCCTACGCCGCCGCGGCGCTCGCCGTGGAGCAGTGCCGGTCCGGCCAGGGGCCGGTGCTCCTCGTCGCGGAGACCTTCAGGATGGGCGGGCACGCGACGCACGACGAGCGGGAGGCCCGCGAGACGTTCCCCGCGGAGCTGTTCGCATCCTGGGGCCGGCGTGACCCGATCGGACTGTACGAGGAGTATCTGAAGGAGGAGGGCGTCTCCCCGGCCGAGCTGGAGGAAGTCGAGGCCGCGGCGACGGCGGAAATCGAACGCTCGGCGGACGAGGCCCTGGCGAGCCGTGACCGTCTGCCGGACCCCGCTTCCGCCCTCCGGGACGTGTACGCCGAATAAACGGAGACACCAATGACACCAGCGCTTCATTCCCGCCGTGGCACGGGCGCCCTCGCCCTCGTCGCGGCGATCTCCATTGCGGCCGGCGCGATCGCGGCGTGGCTTGCACTGCCGGGCCGGCGCGCCCTCGACCCGGTCACGACGCACGGCGAGTGGGTCAAGATCGCCAAGGCCAACGGCGAGGTCGTTCGCGCATATGTGGCGTGGCCGGAGCGGAAGGACAAGGCGCCGGCGGTGATCGTCATCCACGAGATTTTCGGCCTCACCGCGTGGGAGCCGACCGTGGTCGACCGGCTGGCGGCGGCGGGGTACGTGGCGATCGTGCCGGACCTGCTCTCGTCGAAGTACGGCCAGTCGCCGGCCGATGAGACCGAGGGGCGGAAGCTCGTCGCCGAGCTCGAGCCCGAGCGCGTTACCGCCGATCTCGACGCGACGTACGCCTACGTGGACACGCTGCCGGGCGTCCGGCCGGGAACGATCGGCACCATCGGCTTCTGCTGGGGCGGGGGACAGAGCTTCCGGTACGCGACCAACAATCCGAGGCTCAAGGCCGTCGTCGTGTGCTACGGCCAGTCCCCGGACAGCGCGGCGCTGGGCCGGATCCAGGCGCCGGTGCTCGGGGTGTATGGCGAGGGCGACGCCCGCATCAACGACCGCCTTCCGGCGGTAAGTGGTGCAATGAAGGCGATGGGCAAGCGCTATGAATACGACATGTACCCGGGCACCGGCCACGGGTTCCTGAAGCCCGGCCGCAAGGGCAGCGACACCGACCAGGTGGACAAGGCCTGGGCCCGCATCCTGGGCTTCTACAAGTCGGCGCTTGGGTCGTGATCGCGGCGCTGTTCCTGCTCCAGGCGGTGCAATCGCCGCTGGCCGCGCGGGCGGACACCGGGATGCCGGTGCACGACGCCCTGCACTACGACATCACGCTGGTCATTCCCGACACGGGAACCCACGTGGTGGGCCAGATCGAGACCACGTGGCGTCTCACCTCCGACGCCGGGCTGCAGCTCACGCTGGATTCCTCGCTCTTCGTGGTGCGCATCATCACGCCGGGCGCCGGCGGCCGTCGCGGCGACTGGGCCCGGAACCGCGACCTGATCTACATCCCGAGCCACGGCAAGGCGGGCGACACCCTGATCACCCGGATCCGTTATCACGGCAAGGTACGGAAGGGAATGGTCTTCGGGGTGAATCCTGCCGGCGGGCGCACTGTCTTTGCCGACAACTGGCCGGACAGGGCGCGCGGGTGGCTTCCGTCACAGGACCATCCGGCCGACAAGGCTACGGCCGCGTTCCATATCGAGGTCGGGCCCGGGCTCGAGGTCATCGCCAACGGCCTGCTCGAGAAGGTTGACACGCTGGTGAGCCGCCGGACGGTGTGGCACTACCGGATCCGGCAGCCGGTCCCGACCTACACGATGGTCTTGGGGGTCGCGCCCTTTGCCGTCACGCGGGTCGGCGAGTCCGCCTGCGCGATTCGATGTGTCCCGCAATCCGTCTGGACCTATCCGGCGGATTCCGCGGCCGCGATGAACGGGCCGTTCCGCCGGATCGGCGAGATCGTCGAGTACTTCAGCCGGACCTTCGGCGAATTCCCCTACGACGAGCTGGCCCACGTTGAGGC
>DASTCF010000144.1:0-2358 GCA_035711365.1 Gemmatimonadales bacterium | reverse complement strand
TGGCCAGGTTTCGCGAGATGTTCCTGCCGCTGGCGACCCATGAAAAAGGGGCGGAGCTGCGTCAGCAGCTGTTCGGCGCGAGCACCGTGGCCGATCTCAATGGACTCGACGATGTGGCGCTCTTCGAGCGCTTCCTGCGCTCCGTGATGACGCTTTCTCCCGAGTTCCAGACCATGATGGGCGCTGCCGAGACGGACATGCTGGGTCACGTCGCGGAAGGACCGAATGTCGCCCACGTGGTGTATCGCATGCGGCTCAAGGCGGAAGGGATAGCAGTCACGAAGCTCGACGTGATGAGCCTTCAGCGCGCCGGGGGTGAGTGGAAGGCGCTGCTCAACGGGGACATCGAGGGGATGGCGGAGGCGATTCGCCGCCAGATCGAGAGCTGAGGCACGGGCGCCGCGGATGAAACCTTGCCCGGATCCCTCCGTCCGGACAGGAATCCCCGAAGGAAGGCCACCCCAATGATGCGAATCGCCCGGATCGGGCGGCTTCAGGTGCTCGTTACTCTGGGCTGGTGTGGCGCCCTCACGGCCCAGACGACGACCCCGGCCGATGTCGCTGCGTGGCGCGCCGATCTCAGGGTGCTCGCCGAGGAGGTGCCCAAGCGCCATCCCGCCCCCTTCCTGAAGATCTCCCGCGCCCAGTGGGATTCCGCCGTTGCATCCATCGACCGCCGCCTCCCGACCCTGAGCCGCAATCAATCCCTGGTCGAGCTCTACCGCCTCGTGGCACTGCTCGGCGACGCGCATACGAACCTGCAGCCGGAACCGTCGCTCGGTCTGCGGTACTATCCCGTCGAGCTCTACGCTTTCGAAGACGGCCTGTTCATCCGGCAGGCCGATTCCGCCCACGCGGACCTCGTGGGCGCCAGGGTGTTGCGCATCGGCCGGGTGAGTGCGGACGAGGCGATCACCGCGGCGGGCTCCATCATTCCTCACGAGAACGAGTGGTGGGTCCGTGCCTGGGCCCCGTTCTGGCTCACGAATCCCGAGATGCTCGATGGGCTCGGCCTCGTGACGGATCCGGAACATCTGCTGCTCGTTGTGCAGCGAAAGGGTCGGACGGACACCGTCGACATCCCGCCCGCCGGTCGCTTCCGCGAGGGGCACGGTCCGGCCCCCTTCGACATGAGCCGGTGGCTGACGATGCGCGGGAATGTCGTTCCACTGTGGGAACAGCATCCCGGCGAGCCCTTCTGGTGGGTTTACCTCCCGGAGACTCGGACGCTCTACGTCTGCTCACGGGCCGTGGTGCCGGCCCCGCGGTCGGCGACGAATCGGGCGCAGTGGGACCAGATCTTTGCCCTTGCCGACTCGGCCTCGATCGAGCGGCTCGTCATCGACATCCGGGAGAATACCGGCGGTAACGGCGACCTGAACCGGTATCCCGTGCAGCAGATTCTCCGCCGCCCGGCGTTGGATCGCCGCGACCGCCTGTACGTGATCATCGGCCGGCGGACGTTTTCCGCCGGGCAGCAGTTCACCAACCTGCTCGAGGCGTGGACCCAGGCCACGCTGGTCGGCGAGCCGACCGGGCAGCAACCCAGCCAGTACGGGGACCACCGTCCGCTCGCGCTACCGAGCCACTTGCTCACCGTCAATGTCTCGTCGGTCTTCCATCAGGCGCCGAGCGCGTTCGACCGCCGGCCATTCACTCCGCCGGCGATCTACACCCCGCTCACCGCCGACGATTACCGCCGGGGCGTTGACCCGGCGCTCGCCGCCATCCTGACGGCCGATAGCGCTCCGTCGGTGACGGAGGTGATCGACCGCGCGATCGCGGCTGGCGACACGGCGGGGGCCGAGAAGGCACTGCGGGCGGCGCAGGGCGCGGTCGCGAATCGCTACCGGAGCCTGGAGGCCGAGGTGAACGGATTGGGCTATCGCCTGTTGGGCGCCGGCGCGATGGACCGGGCCATTGCCGTTTTCCGGGTGAATACGCGGGTCTATCCTCGATCGGCCAACACCTTCGACAGTCTCGGGGAGGCGCTGCTAACTGCGGGCCGGCGCGATGAGGCGATCGCATCGTATCGCCACGCCGTCGAAATCGAACCCGGGTTCCCTCCGTCGGTACAGGCTCTGGATCGGCTGGGCGTGAGGTAGGGCACTTGGCTTCCTCTCTCCGCCACGCGAAGTGAGGGGCGGGGGTGAGGCTGCATTGACACCCTCCCGTGTCACCACTAGTTCTAGCCCCATGTCCCGTCACACGACCCTTTCAATCAGCTTCGTGACGCTGCTCGCCGCATCCGCCTCCGCCCAGGCGCCGGACGACGGCCAGTGGACGATGCCCGGCAGGGACTACGCGTCCACCCGCTACAGCGGCCTCGGGGAAATCACAGCGGGGAACGCGGGCACC
>DASTCF010000143.1:0-6077 GCA_035711365.1 Gemmatimonadales bacterium | reverse complement strand
CCACGAGAAGCAACTGCCGGTGGCCGACGCCATCCGGATCGCGAGCGAGGTGGCGGGGGCACTCGACTATGCCCACCGGCACAACGTGATCCACCGCGACATCAAGCCCGAGAACATCCTGCTGCACGACGGCCGCGCGCTGGTGGCCGACTTCGGCATCGCGCTCGCCGCCAGCAAGGCCGGCGGCACCCGCATGACGGAAACCGGCATGAGCCTTGGCACGCCGCACTACATGAGCCCCGAGCAGGCCATGGGGGAGCGGGAAATCACCGCGCGCTCCGACGTGTACGCCCTGGGCTGCGTGCTCTACGAAATGCTGACCGGCGAGCCACCGTTCACCGGCACGACTGCGCAGGCCATCGTGGCCCGGGTGGTCACGGAGACGCCACGGCCGATGCTGCCCCAGCGGCACACGATCCCACCACACGTCGAGGCGGCGGTCTTCACCGCGCTGGAGAAGCTCCCCGCCGACCGCTTCGCCACCGCGGCGGAATTCGCGGAGGCTCTGGCCGACTCGAGTTACGCCTCGAAGACTGCGGTCATGATGGCGGCGGCACATGGGGCGCGCAGGAGATGGACCCCGATCCTGGTCGCGAGCTGGGGCATCGCGGCGGTGGCGGTGATCGCCGCGCTCTGGGGGTGGTTCCGGCCGGCTCCCAAGCCGTCGGTAACACGCTACGGCCTCGGCTTTCCCGTCGGCCAGGCCGTCATGGGCGGGATTGCCCTTTCCCCCGACGGTTCCCGGCTGGTGTATGCGGGTCCGGGTGATGCAGGGAGCACCCAGCTCTGGGTGAAGGAGCGGAATCAATACGCCGCCGTGCCGCTCCCGGGCACGAAGGACGTGGGAGCGCCGATCGTGTCGCCCAACGGGCAGTGGATCGCCTTTTCTCAGGCAGGGCAGGTCAAGAAGATGCCGATCGGCGGCGGGGCACCTGTCACCATCGCGGATTCGTCGTTCGATGCCCCGCTGGCGTGGCTGGACGATGGGACGCTGGTCTATACCGGAACCCTCGGCAGGCCGGTGCTCCGCCGGGTCCGGGAATCGGGTGGAGCCTCCAGCGTACTCTGGAGCCCGACCGATAGTCAGCCAAACACTGGCCCCTTCTTTCCGGCGCCGCTGCCCGGCGCACGCGGGGTCCTGTTCACGCTCTGTTCCGGGTTGTGCGCCACCAACGAGCTCTGGGTCGTCGACTTGAAATCGGGGAACGCGAAGCAACTCCTCCCCGACGCGCTGAGGGGCTGGTACCTCCCCACCGGTGACCTGGTCTTCGTGCGCCGCAACGGCGGCATGTTCGCGGTGCCGTTCGACCTCAAGGCGTTGCAGATTCGCGGAACTCCGGTCCCCGTCCTCGAGGGCCTCACGCTCATGTTCGGGATCATCCCGAACATTGCGCTCAGCGCCACCGGGACGCTGATGATGCAGGCCGGTGGCGGTGGCGGGGCCCAACTCGGGCTGCAGGAATTGGTCTGGATCGACCGGAGCGGCGGGACGACCCAGGTCGATTCGACATGGACCTTCCGTCACTCGTTTTCCAACAGCAATGCCGGGTGGTCGCTCTCCCCCGACGGCAGGCGGCTCGCCATCGGCCTCAACACCAACTCCGGCGACGATATCTGGATCAAGGAGTTGCCGAGGGGTCCTCTATCCAGGCTCACGTTTGACAGCACCGCCGAGGAGCGCCCCCGGTGGAGCCCCGACGGCAAGTCCGTCACCTACATTGTGGATGGCGCCTCTGCGCTTCGGCAGCGTCCCGCGGACGGCACCGGAAGGGAGGAGACACTCCTCACGACCCGGGCGCCGCTCCTCGATGGATCCTGGTCCAGGGATGGGCAGTGGCTGGTAGTGCGAATCGGCGGCGGAGCAGGTACCGTCGGTCAGCGAAACATCATCGCGCTGCGGCCCGGCGTGGACAGCGCCCCCACGGAGCTGCTGGCCACCTCGGGGTTCGACGAGTCGGCGCCCGCGCTCTCTCCCGACGGGAAGTGGCTGGCGTACGCCTCGGACGAAACTGGTCGGACCGAGGTGTACATCCGGCCCTTCCCGAACGTGGACGACGGGAAGTGGCAGGTCTCCTCCAACGGCGGGCAGGCACCGCTCTGGGCCCACAGCGGACGCGAACTCTTTTTCGTGGACGCCGAGCGCAACATGATGGTAGCCCCGATGCCGACACTACCGTCCCAGCTCGGCGCGCGCGTCCGGCTCTTCAAGCTCGGAGATGACATCTATCTCACCGAAGAGGAATGGTACACGCCGTTCGACATCTCTCCCGACGACAGGCGGTTCCTCATGTCGCGCCAGGTCACCGCCCCGGAAACCCAGGCGTCCGCCTTCATCCTCGTCGAGAACTGGTTCGAGGAACTGAAAACCAAGATGGGAACCAACTAGCATGACACCCGTGCCCGACCGCCTCACCGCTGCCCTCGCCGACCGCTACCAGCTCGAGCGGGAGCTCGGCCAGGGCGGCATGGCGACCGTCTACCTGGCCCAGGACCTGAGACACGACCGCAAGGTGGCGGTCAAGGTGCTCCGGCCCGAGCTGGCCGCCGTCATCGGCGCCGAGCGGTTCCTGTCCGAGATCAAAACCACCGCCAACCTCCAGCACCCGCACATCCTGCCGCTCCACGATTCCGGCGAGGCCGACGGTTTCCTCTTCTACGTGATGCCCTTCGTCGAGGGCGAGACGGTCCGGGACCGCCTGAACAAGGAGAAGCAGCTGCCGGTGGCTGACGCCGTCCGAATCGCGACCGAAGTCGCGGCGGCGCTCGATTACGCCCACCGCCACAACGTGATCCACCGCGACATCAAGCCCGAAAACATCCTGCTGCACGACGGCTCGGCTCTGGTGGCCGACTTCGGCATTGCGCTCGCCGCCAGCAAGGCCGGCGGCACCCGGATGACCGAGACCGGCATGTCGCTCGGCACCCCGCACTACATGAGCCCCGAGCAGGCCATGGGCGAGCGCGAAATCACCGCGCGCTCGGACGTCTATGCGCTGGGCTGCGTGCTCTACGAAATGCTCACCGGAGACCCGCCCTTCACCGGCTCCACCGCGCAGGCCGTCGTGGCGCGGGTCGTGACCGAGACGCCACGCCCGATGACGCCCCAGCGGCGGACGATCCCGCCCTACGTCGAAGCGGCAGTCCTGACCGCCCTCGAGAAGCTCCCGGCCGACCGGTTTGCGTCGGCCGCAGAGTTTGCCCACGCATTGAACGACACCAAGTACGCCTCGAATGCGACGGTCGTCACGGCCGCGGCGGTCCGCCGCCCGCTGCGACCGGCTGCGTTGATGCCCTGGGCGGTCGCCGCGGTGGCACTCATTGCCGGCCTGGCCGTCGGTGCACTCGTGCTGGCCCGTCCGCCAGCGGTGCGACCGCTGCGTCTGTCGATCCCGATACCCACGGAAACGCCCCCGGTCGCCATCCGGCTGTCTCCGGATGGCGGATCGTTGGCCTACATCAGTGGCCAGGGTGGGCGGCTTGCCCTGTATGTCCGCCGACTCGACGGGCTGCAGGCACGGCGGCTCGAGGGAACGGAGGACGCGACCACCATCAGCTTCTCTCCCGATGGTCAGACGATCGTCTTTCTCACCACCAGCGGTGGGGCGCGAAAGGTCGCCAGCAGCGGCGGCGCATCCGTCGCCATTCCGGTCGCGGGTGGGGCCGGGCTCACGGGGATTGAATTCGCCGGACCCGACCGGTTCGTGGTGCTCAGCCAGGGGGCCCTCGCGTCCCTTGCCTCTGATGGGACGCTCAGGCGTTTCGCGGAACCCGATTCCACGACGGGAAGAACCGCGTTCGCCCTCGACCAGATGCTCCCGGATGGATGGGTGCTCGGCCGCTACTGGCGGTCACCGCCGAATGGCCCGATCCTGGCCATCGATCCAGCCACAGGGAAGCGGATAACCATCCTCGATGTGAACGCATCCTGGGCGGGATTCGCCGATGGCCATCTCGTATGGGCCCTCCCCGATGGAACACTCTTCGCCGCGCCGTGGGACGCTGCCAGGAAGCGCCCGGTCGGGCCCGGGGCGCCGCTGGGCGCGACCGTCATGTCGGTCCTGGGTTTTTCGCCGCCGGTCACCCTCGGGCCTGGAGGCCTCGCCTACGTACCGACCCGTCCACGCGCGCTGGTGCGCGTGGCGCGATCCGGGGCCTCGACGGTGATTCTCGGGACCGATCGGCCGTACCACAATCCCCGGATCTCGCCAGACGGCCGCCACATTTCCATGGACTTCACCGAACAGGAGCGCGACGTCTGGCTGTTCGACATCGCGGACTCCACGCTCACCCGGTTCGGGTTCGACTCCACCGCGCACGATGCCGAGTGGCTGCCGGATGGCAGCGGGCTGCTGTTCGCCGCCATACGACACGGGGTGGTCGGCGTGTTCCGGCGCAAGCTGGATGTCGGGGGCAGCGCAGATTCGGTGTTTGTCGGACCCGAGCAGCTCTCGCTCCATGCCGTGACCCCCGATCAGCGCACCGGGATCGGCGTGGTGATCGAGGGCTCGGCCTTCGACCTCGTATCCCTCAATCTCAACAGCGCGACGCGGCTCGACACCGTGCTGGCGACCCGCTATTCGGAGGGTTGGCCGGCCCTGTCACCCGACGGGCGTTGGCTCGCCTACCAGTCCGATGAGGCAGGCCGCATGGAGGTGTACCTCCGGGCCTGGCCGGGGCTCGGCTCCAAGGTGCAGGTCTCGCAGAACAGCGGCAGCGAGCCGACGTGGTCGCGCGACGGCCGCGAGTTGTTCTATCGATCCGGCGGCAGCTCGGAGCCGCTGCTAGTAGCGGCGCTCATCGAGTCCGGTCGGGTGCGATCGCGTACGCCCCTGTTCAGCATGGGCAGCTACGAGTTCGCCACGCCGCACCGGAACTTCGACGTGTTCCCGGACGGCCGATCCTTTGTCATGGTGCGGCAGGGGCAACCCGGCCAGCAGGCTGAGGTCGTATACCTCCAGAATCTGCCCGGGCTCATGGTGCGGCGCTGAATCACGGCGCACGCGGCATGGCGACGGAGCTCGCGGCTCAAAGCCGAATTTCGGACGCGAACGCGGGCATTCCGCGCAACCTCAGCGTGTACGTCGCTTCTAGCAACATTCGCCGAGCCGTGGCTCCAGCCACGTGTCCGGCCTCGATCCGGAGCGCACTCATTGCCTGACACGACCCGCCTCACCGAAGCCCTTTCTGACCGCTATCGCGTCGAGCGCGAGCTGGGCCACGGCGGGATGGCCACCGTGTACCTCGCCCAGGATCTCCGGCACAATCGCCGGGTGGCGCTCAAGGTGCTGCGGCCGGAACTGGCGGCGGTCATCGGCGCCGATCGCTTCCTGTCCGAGATCACCACGACCGCCAATCTGCAGCATCCGCACATCCTCCCGCTGTTCGACAGCGGCGAGGCCGACGGCTTCCTCTTCTACGTCATGCCGTATGTGGAAGGGGAGACGGTGCGGGACCGGATCCAGCGGGAGAAGCAACTCCCGGTGGCGGATGCGGTACGGATCGCCACCGAGGTGGCGAGCGCGCTCGACTACGCCCACCGCCACAACGTGATCCACAGGGACATCAAGCCCGAGAACATTCTCCTGCACGACGGTTCTGCCCTCGTGGCCGACTTCGGCATTGCACTCGCCGCCAGCAGGGCCGGCGGCACCCGGATGACCGAGACCGGCATGTCGCTCGGCACGCCGCACTACATGAGCCCCGAGCAGGCGATGGGTGAGCGCGAGATCACAGCCCGCTCGGACGTCTATGCCCTGGGGTGCGTGCTCTACGAGATGCTCACGGGCGATCCGCCCTTCACCGGCTCCACGGCGCAGGCGATCGTGGCGCGCGTGGTCACCGAGACCCCGCGCCCGATGGCGCCACAACGGCATACCATCCCGCCGTACGTCGAGGCCGCCGTCCTCACCGCCCTGGAAAAGCTCCCGGCCGACCGGTTCGCCACCGCGGCGGAATTCGCCGAGGCGCTGGCCAATCCTGGATTTGCTCCCCGGACGACCACGGTGATGGCCGCCGTCGCCGGGCCGGGCACCGCGTCCTGGAGGCAACGATTCACTATCGCGGCGGTGGTGGCGGGG